>JAOZMU010000126.1 GCA_029934165.1 Bacteroidales bacterium | reverse complement strand
CTTTGCAATGTGTTAAATATCAGGATGTAATGGCGAAGTCAGAAACTTGAGTTAAATAGAGGCATATTTAATTATTTAAGCATATAGTGCAATTTATTAGGAAGTGTATCGTATTTATACCTAAAACTTTATTTGACAGGTTTAAGTACTCAAAAAAGCGAGGTAAACTATGTAGTTTCCTCGCTTTACGATAATTGTTTTGTCAAACTTTATTTATTTTCGTCTAAGAAAATTGTTTCAATTCTTTTAGGACCGACCGAAACAATGGCAATTTTTGCTCCTGTGTAGTTTTCGATAAACTTCACATAATCAGCAAATTGCTGTGGTAATTTGTCGGCAGTTGTGTCTATGTTCATTGTTCCCCATCCATCAAATTGGCGATAGACTGGTTTGATGTTTGAGTTCATGTCAAACGGCATTTCATCGCTTGCTTTGCCTCCTTCTACGCTGTATTTTACGGCTGCCGAGAAGCTTACGAAGTTATTAAGTACGTCTGCTTTTGTCATTACAAGATGAGTAACTCCGTTTATCATTACGGCATATTTTAGTGCCGGTAAATCTAACCAACCACAGCGTCGTGGTCGTCCTGTTGTTGCTCCGTATTCGTGTCCTTCTTTTTGTAATTTTTCTCCGTTTGCATCGAAAAGTTCTGTCGGAAATGGTCCGCTGCCGACACGTGTTATGTACGCTTTGAAAATGCCAAAAACGTTGCCAATTTTTGCTGGCGCAACACCAAGCCCGATGCAAACTCCAGCAGTAACTGTGTGCGAAGATGTTACATAGGGATATGTTCCGTATTCAATATCAAGTAGTGTGCCTTGGGCTCCTTCTGCAAGGATTTTTTTCCCCTCGCGTAACCACTTATTAATCATATATTCGCCATCGACTAACTGAAATTTACGTATTACTTCTATGCCTTCCAGCCATTTTTTCTCATACTCGGAAATGTCATATTCGAAATCAAGGTTTTTCAGCATTCGCTCGTGTTTTGCTTTCAGTTCGTTGTATTTTTTCTCGAAATTACCTGATATCAAATCACCGATTCTCAGCCCGTTACGTCCTGTTTTGTCCATGTAAGCTGGTCCTATTCCTCGTAGTGTCGAGCCTATTTTTGTTTTACCTTTGGCTTTTTCTGAGGCTGCATCTAGTATGCGATGTGTTGGAAGAATTAGGTGTGTTTTTTTCGATATAAGTAGTCTCATACTCAGGTCGATACCAAGTTTTTCCAACGCTTCAATTTCTTCGGTGAAAGCTGCTGGGTCTATCACAACTCCGTTACCAATGAGGTTTAACGTATTTTCGCGAAAAACACCTGATGGTATTGTGTGTAATACGTGTTTTATGTTGTTAAATTCTAACGAATGCCCTGCATTTGGACCACCTTGAAAACGCGCAATTACATCGTAGCGCGTGGATAGTACATCGACAATTTTTCCTTTTCCTTCGTCTCCCCATTGTAAACCAAGAAGTACATCAATTTTCATGCGTGTTTTTTTAATAAGCATTTAACTTAAAGTGCAGGTATTTGGATTTGACTTGTAACAAATTCGTGGGCAGAAATTATTGACCATACCGTAAATGTTACTGTTATCAGCCCGAGAAATAAAATCATACCAAGTCTTTTTCCGTGAATGACTTGACCGCGTTTTAATCGTTTCAGACTTGTGATAGATAAAATTGCAATTACTAACGAAAAAATAAATACTAAGGCAGAAGTCCATGCGTGTAAAATAAATAAATCGCGTTGATTTCCTGAAATTTCTGGTACACTTTGCATTATCATTCCTCCAGTAACACAGGCTGCTATTATTAAAAAGCTGCTCAAAATATATAGTCGTAATGTGGTTCGGATTGTTCTTTTTTGTAACGTGATAATACAAATGAAATTTAATAACAAACTAATTACTAGCGTTCCAGCTGGAATTAGTGCAATAATTTGATGTATTTTTTCCATTAAGTTTTTTTTGGATTGATTTGTAAGTGCCCAGCACTTTTCTATATTGAGAAAAATATTTGCTATTCGACTGAAACACAGTAACAAATAGCAAATAATTTATATGTTAATTTTATCTTTATTCTAATCGTGAATATATGAAAAAATTAAGCACAGAGTGCTATATATTAAGAATTGTATATAGCTTATATTCAAGTTAATAACAGCACTAAAAGTGTATCTACAAAATTTATTGAATGTTAACTTTTTGTTTTTTGAAGATGGTTCTGAGGTCGTTTTCATAGACATTTATTACTTTATCTGCCATAAACGAGAGTTTTTTGGACATCGTAAATGTTTTAGATGCGTCGTTTTTATGAAGCATAACAATATGAACTTTTTTCATGCTATCCTTTACAACTTTCACAGCCTCAGCGTAATCAAGGTCGCCACTTAATAATATTACCTTGTCGCATTTGCCTGTTAGGGTAAATTCTATCATTTTTACTGCCAAAGCAATATCGACACCTTTTTCGGTAAGAATTTGTTTTGTGTATGGGTCAATCTTCAGAATACCAGACCGATAAACTTCTAAATCTTGATATTCGTTTTCTATTTGCGAATACTTGTAATCGACCTGACTAAATTTCTGTTTTTCTTGCGCTAACCATTCGCGACGGTCGTTGAAAATATTCTCGACATCATCAAAAACCTCTTGTGGAATTATGTCTTTGTCGATTTCTTCGAATAGTTCTTTTTGATACGGAAATCGTTCTAAAACCAGATTTGTTGCTATAACTTTTTTCTGGATGTAAATCTCTTGAACCTTTTCTGGACGAAACCAATACGTGCGTACCAACTCATCATTAGGCTCTAGCAACGAATGCAGTAACGTAGTCCAATGAATATCAACCTCTCGCAAATTCAAATTACGGAGCGAATGGTACAAATTCTGTCCATCAATCAAAATAATTGTTCTTTTTCTCATGTCTCTAAATTTCTGTTATAATTTTTCACTTTCCTTTTTTGATAGTCGTTTAGCCTATCTATGATTTATTTTTGAAAACTAAATTACGTTGTAATAAATTTCATATATCTACCTGTGTATTTTTGAGAACACGTCTCTTAATAGCCTAATTGTCATGTTGCAAATATATAATTTTTTGAGGTGTTGGTGATAATAAATTAATTATTATTCACCTTTTTTAAAATTCCGTCTTTCATCTAATAGCGCATTTATTTCGGCTTCGCTCAAATTTTGATTACTTAACTGCTTATCAATCTGTTGGATGTCTCGAAATATTTCCATTTTCTCTTGTTCTTTTTCATTGGACGGCGGTAGCTCAAGGTCTATATCGCTCAAATTCATCTCTTTGCTCAATTGTTGGATAACTTGCAGCATCATTTGTTTTATCGGCTGCCCAACCATATCAAGTACTGGGTTGGAAAGGTGGTTTTTAATCATCTCATAGTTTGCGATAACCATATCAAGCGATTGATAGAAAGATGGTTCCATACTTGAGAACACTTTTTTTTCTCGGATTTTCCGAAAAATAATTATCATGCGGTCTAGTTGTTGCTTAAATTTTTCGTTAGAAGTTTCCATGATTTATGCGCTTTATGGTTTAATTATCGGCTACAAAGTAACAATTTTTGTTAAAAATAATGATTAAATAATAACTTAGGTTTTTGACTTTTTATTTTATCCATTATTTTGCCTCTTAAATGTTTGATAATGAGCAAAATAATTGTGCTAAAAAGATTGCATTTTTTTATGGCTGTCAATTAGCAACTTGCGCTAATAAAATACGTACGAATTTTTGTAAGAGTGCTTATAATTTTGTTTGCATATAATATGATGTCGGTTTATAGTCAAACTTCGAAATTAGGTCAATTGTATCATCATTGCAAAAAAACGAAAAAGTAATTTTCCGAAATCCTTCTGTTTTTAGTCGCTGTTCGATGCTTTGCCAAGCTGCTCGTGCCATTTTTTTTCCTCGATATGGCTCAAACATTTCAACATAGTATGGAGTGGCAAATTGCACTTTATGGTCGAGCAAAATCAATGCTGCGCCGATTATTTCATCGGTTTCGTTTTTTGCAGCAAAGAGTCGAAATGATTTTTTGCTTTTTTTCAGAATGTTATCTACTTCTTTTTCAGCATTTTCTGTTGTTTGCTCAATGGACAAATCATAACTTTGGGATACTTTTTCGGCAAAATATTTTATCAACGAAATGCGAAATTTCGGAATTTTGTCCATCGTAACATTTTCTATTTTTATCATATTTTGAAAATAAATAACCAAGTTTGAAAAGATGTATTTCGCTCTAAATCAATAATATAAATGTCAAAATACTGTCGAAGTCGTGAGTTGTAAGTTATGAGTAAATTTAATAATTTTTAAGGAATTATGACATTTAAAGAAAGTGGGTTTATCGAAATGTGCATTTTGTCTCGAAATGTAACTGGCTCACCATCAATATGTGCAAGGATTTCTCCAGCCTGACGAAATATTATTTCTTTGCCACGAAGCATTTTACAATACTTCGATTTATCTAATGTTCTGTTAAACAAGCGCAAAGTGAGCTGCGGCACTTTTAGCATCGGGAATTTCTTGAAGAAAACAACGTCTATCAAACCGTCATCAATTTTAGAAAGTGGCGATATATGCGCATTATTTCCAAATTGAGATGAGTTTGCAAATGTTACTAAAAAAGATTCTTCTGCGTGTATTTTACCATCAATTTCTATACTAAAATGCTTAGATTTGAACTTTTTTAATTCGCTTATAATTATTTTTACGTAAGAAATAAATCCGCGCTTTCCATACTTCGCAAACCGATGACTTATCAAAGCATCGAAACCAATACCTGCTATGTTAACAAACTTATTATCATTGACTTCTATCGAATCAATTTTTTTGGATTTCCCTTTATTTATTACACCGAGTGCTGCACTCAAATTCAGTGGGATTTGAAGGAAACGCGCAAGTCCATTGCCAGAGCCTGTCGGAATAATCGCCAATTTTGTATTTGTACCTATAAGCCCGTGGCTAATTTCATTAACTGTACCATCGCCACCAATTGCGACTACAATATCAAAATTTCCTGCCGCATGTTTTCCAAGTTCAATTGCATGTTTCGCCGCATTTGTGTATTGAATACTTGCTGTGTATTTACTCGTATCTAACTTATTATCAATTAGTTTTTCGATTGTACGCTGTCGTCCAATGCCAGATATTGGATTGATAATAAAAAGTATTTTTTCTTTATTCATAAACTATTGGTGTACAAAATAAATTAGTGAAATTAGCCGTAATTGCCTTATTCAACGAAACTTAACGAAATAGTTGTCGATACAAGTTTTTGGTTTTTATGCTTTTTGAATAATCGTTTTGTTTGATAAAATCCTATTATTGTATTGTTGTATTATTGCCTTGATAAATAGCTCCATACGCGAAACTTGCTCGACATTTAGTCTAACGAGATTATTTTTAAGGAGTGGGTCTTTTTGCAAGTCGAAAAGCGCAATACTCTGTTCTCCATCAAATTGTAGAACAAAGCCATTGTGAATTAATTGATAAATTCCACTGATGTAACTCACCGCAAATCGCTCAGATTTAGCATCGAAAACACTACTTCCGAAAGTAATAAAACTTTTATCATAACCCAAATAATCCATGACACTTGGCAAAATATCAGATTGTTGCATTACCATAGAGCTTTTTCCCAAAATTGAGGAGTCCGATGGATGAAAAAAGATTATTGGAACACGGTATTTGCCAACCTTATTTTTGTACTCGGACGTAACAGCTTGAGCAGTATGGTCTGCCGTGAAAATGAATAACGTATTTTTGTACCAGTTTGTTTTCTTTGCTTCGTCAAAAAATTGCTGTAAAGCATAATCGGAGTATTGAATTACTTTATGTACTGGTAAATCGCCGCCTTTAAATCGTTTTTTGTACTTATCTCGCAGAGTATAAGGGTGATGCGAAGACAATGTCATGACGCATGAGAAGAAAGGTTTTGGTTTTTCGGTGATACTTTTTACTGTGTATTTGAGAAATTCTTCATCGTAAATCCCCCAATTGCCATCATAATCATCTTCGTTGTTATACTCTGTTCTGCCGTGATACTCATCTATACCAGCCACCAATGCAAATTTATCAAATCCCATCGAACCATTAGTAAGTCCGTGATATAAAGATGAATGATAACCTTTATCTTTCAATAAACTAGCAAAACTATTGATTTGATTTGCTGCGTAATATGACGAAATATACGGATTGTCCATCAGCGCAGGCAGTGATGCAAGAACAGACGGTAGTGCTTCAATTGATTGTGTTCCATTGGCATAGCCATTCTCAAATGATAAACTGTGGTTTATCAATGAGTCTAAAAAAGGTGTGTACGTCTTTTTACCCGAAAGAGAGCCAATATATTCTTTAGAGAAACTCTCAAGCAAAATGACAATAATATTCATTTCTCTAAAAGATGCATTTTCGTCTGGAATAAAAATTGGATTATAAATATTTTGCAATTCATTATTATTCATGTAGTTAACCTTTCGCAATTCTGGTTCATTAAAGGTTTTCATTATCGTAAATGGAGTATTTAGAATGAGCGGTACATATTGAGAAGAAACATACTCGGCTGCATTGATAATCCGTAATGGTTTGAGTTGTAGCCCACCACGAGCCCCGATTGTAAGAATACCCAAAATCAAGATAGAAATAATACTCTGAATAAGAAATTTACCTGTATTTATATTTGGTAATTCTAATAGATGTTTACGTATAATTAAACGTGGATAGGCGTACCAACTGGCAATTGTTACTACAAACCAGCTGAGTAAAATATACCAATAGTCTTTTAGAAACTGTGGTAATAATCGCAATCCATCGTTGCCCATATCGCTTGCTCCAAAGAGTTTGAGAACATATGCTGACGAACGTTTGTTGATGAATTTAAAATATTCGGAGTCACCAAAATTGCTCATTAGCAATAATGAATTAACTACAATAAAAATTATTTTGAGTGTTTTTTGAAAAAATGCGTAGTTTTTGAAATTGCCCGGTATTATGTGCAAGGCAATGAAAATCAAATTGAAGTATAAAAGTGCCGAAATGTCGAAGCGTATTCCGAAGAAAAATATGCGAATAGCCTCATTAAAAGACAGTTCGTTGAAATATGGAAGGTTGAGAGCCAAAAAAAACAAACGCGCTACAGAGAATAATACTAATGCTAAGAATAGTCGTTTAAACAATGCGGAAAGGTGCTGGAAATAGTTTTTCATGAACCAAGTTTATGCGTTAAAAGAAATTATTTTCCTTGTCTGTCGAGATTCAATATCGCTTGAACTAAACATAGTGGAAAGAATATTCATTTTTACGCAAATGTAGCATATTTTCAATAAAAACGGGATTATCATCAATAAAAAATGTGCCACCCAAAACAGGACTAGCACATTTTTTATTTAACCAATTGTAGGATATTACTCCTTGATTTTAAACTCAATACAAGTAATTCCATAAACGGGAATATAACCGTTTCCGTTTTCTTTTATTTCCTTTCTGTATTTTTCAATTTCTGCGAGTGTTTCTGCTTTCGGGTCATCGGCTTTTCTTGCCGTTGTGTCAATGCCTTCGCCTGTTTGAGCATCAATAGCTTTTGCTTCTGAGTCGCAATGTACTTGGCTTGTATCGGCAATAACTTCTGCTTCCCATGTGTTCAAATACTCATCGTCAATACGAAAATTTTCTACTACTTTGCCAGTAATTTCTACATCATTTCCTTCTAATGTTGCTTCAAATTTTGCGATAGATTCACCAGCTTCGATTTTTACTGTTTCTTCTGGATTTTCGTCAAAAATAAACATTCGTTTACCACTGTGCATACATGTATGACTGACTGTGCCGGAAATAGATATCTCTTTTCCGAAGAATTTTTCTGGCGTTTTCAAAAAGTCTGCAACTGTAATTTTTGCAACTTTTAAACTGTCTTTTGTTGCATCTTCTTCAGTGTTTGTTGTAGAATTATTACAAGAAGCTAAAGAAAATAGTGCTGCTACGATAACTAGAAATAATTTGTTCATTGAATTTGTTTTTAAGTTACTTTTAAAGTGCATAATTAGTAATTTTTTTTCACTATCACAAATTTAACTAATTTCCAACCTGCACTTACGTACAGGGCTACAAACATTTCGTCTTGATGGGATTTTATAGTTAGACACAATTTTAGAAAGAAATATTAATAGCTCATTCCTACGGAGCATTATTCTAAACCAAGCTGGGCTATTTTGATAATAACTTTCAGTATATTAGCATTATATGTGTGTTCTGTTTTGTTGCTGGTGCGAGTTTATTGCTCGTATCC
>JAOZMU010000125.1 GCA_029934165.1 Bacteroidales bacterium | reverse complement strand
TATACAAAATACAGGGTTTCAAATCAAATTACTTTTTTGTCCAAAGTCTAAAATTTATAAAAACCCAACAAAAAACGACTTTGCCAGAAGTTTTTAGTTACATTATGCTACATTTGTGCAAATTCTCTACTAATCTACAAAGACACTTTACATCAAACTCCATACACAACAACCTGAAAACCACCAAACAAAAAAAGCAACCCCGATTTTTATCAGCGTTGCTTTTTTTGCTTGGTGAACCTGAAGGGACTCGAACCCCTAACCTCCTGATCCGTAATCAGGTGCACTATCCAATTATGCTACAGGTCCATTACGTTTTTGCCCTGCAAAGGTAGAATATTTAATTTTCTCTCCAAATATTTTTTCATTTTTTCATGAAAAATATGAAACATCTTATCCATTTGGCAGAAATATTTTTTGGTAATGCAAGCAAGTAAGCTGAATTGAATATTAAGCTTACTTGCTTTATATCAGATGTTTATGAGTTTTTGGTTTGCGATATGTCTATACCGACTCGGTATTAATAACCATCATCGTTAAAGTCCGAAGAATTATCGCTTCCAGAACCTCGGCTTTTTCGTTTCTCCTTGAAATTGTTGATTTTATAGCTGAATGTAAGCATCACAACTGGCGATTCTCTTTCGAAATGTAGGTGAGATTTGAAACTTGGGTCAATAATATCAATTTCGTGCTTTCCTGTCGAGAAAATATCGCGCACTTTGAGGGTAACAGACGCTTTTCGTTTGAAAAAATCTTGGCGAACAGCGAGGCTACTAACAAAAAAACCCTCGCGATTTCCCTGAAGCGTAACAGAAGGTCCTCGGTACATTCCGTTTAGTTGGATACGTGTTTTTGTCGGCAGCTTGAAAGTGAAATTGGTACGTGCGTCCCAGTTGGTGCTTTCTTGATTCACCTCAGTATCAGTAACTTGTCCATCAATAATATAGCGGTAAACGCTACCAGAAACATTTGCCGAAAACCACTTTGTTAACTCTGTATTTGTCATTAATTCAATTCCGTATGCGTATTCATTGTTAATATTGTCAAAAGAACGAGCCAGAACTCCATCATCTACTATCGTCATTGTACGTGTAAAAGCATCGTGTGTTAGGCGATAAAATCCTTCTACCGAAATAAACGAGTTTTCAAAGCGTTTCATATAGCTAAGTTCATAAGAATCAACATATTCGGGGTTCAGATTTGGATTTCCCGAACTGTAATTATAGGCATCTGAATAGCGAGGAAATGGGTTCAAATAACGCTGGTTCGGACGACGAATTCGGCGACTATAACTAGCCTGCAATTGTTGTTTGGCAGGTAGTTGTTTGGATAAATGAACCGTCGGAAAAATGTCAAATCGGTCAATTTCATACAATTCGTTAGTAGTAACTTGTTCTAAACTCCTTTTAGTATATTCGCCACGTAACCCAAGTTTATACTGAATATCAAAAACACCTCCTGATATTGTAGCATAAGCAGATTGAATATTTTTGTCAAAAATTACGAAGTTTGCGAAATCACTATTTAAAACCCATTCTTTCGACGGTTGGTCAAAATCGTAGTAAGAATAATCGGCTTCGATTTTGTTTATAAACGATTGATAACCAGCTTCTAATATTGATGTTTCGCTAAGAGGAAGCGTATAGTCTAGTTTTGCACGTAGCTCGGTTCTGAAGTTTTCTTCGTTTCTAATATTTTGAGTTAAAGCCAAATCCGATATTCCCCAATTTTCGTCAGACGCATACATTTCTTGCGCACCACCATCATCGCCATCCCAGTATGAGTAAAAAACTGAGGCTTCGAGTTTACTACCTGGCGTGTTGAAATTTTTTGTATAAGCTATATTCCCATTATAAAAATCGCCACCATGGTTGGCATCATCATCAATTATGGTATAATCATGTAGAGAAGAAGTTGTCCATGCCTCGGTTTGCGTAGTAAAATCGCGATTGAACGAAAAATTACCCACTTCGCCAGTAATCATAACTGAGTTTTTATCATTAAATACAATGTCCGTTCCAGCCTTTACTTTGTAGCCACCACGGTTCATTTTGCGGTCAACATGTTGTGCGAGGAAGGAGTTTTCGGTGTCGCCGTACAATTCGCGGTCAAGTTCCGAGGTCATGTCGAAATTAAAATCGTTCCACTCCGCACCAATAAATGGGCTAAATTTTCCTGCCTTATAGTTAAATAACGCATCTGTTGAGTATTTATCATTCATGCCCACCGTGGCATTTAGCACGCCACTAAATCCATTCAGCTTTTGTTTTTTCATCACAATATTAATAATTCCTGCCACTCCTTCAGGGTCGTATTTCGCTGATGGATTGGTTATTATCTCAATATTTTCGATAGCACTTGCCGGAATTTGTTGCAACGCATCGCTACCGCTCAACGGCGATGGACGACCATCTATCAAAACCGTAAATTCGCCACTACCACGTAACGACACATTGCCCTCAATATCAATAGTTACCGAAGGAACATTCTCCAACGCATCGACAGCAGTTCCGCCAGATGCAGTAAGCATTTGACTAACATTGACAACCTTTTTATCTATCTTATATTCAACATATTGTCTGTCTGCAACAATGGTAACTTCATCTAATTCATTAGAACTTTGCAGAAGTAGAATATCGTCGAGCTTAACATGTTTTGCTCTTGGTGTGATTTTTATTTCATTGATAGTGTTTTTTTCGTAGCCAATAAATTTTACTTCCGCGTAAAAACGTCCATAAGGCAATTTGTCTAAACGAAAAACGCCAGATTGGTTAGTAATAGCTCCTGTAATCATCGAAGAATCACGCAAGCTATACAAAACTACGTTAGCATATTCTACGGGTTTATTTAATCCCTTGTCGATAACTTTTCCTGAGAGTATTCCGTCCATAGGCATTTGTCCTCGCCCTCGTGGTGGTTGTGCCTGACTAAAATTCAGGCTAATAATACTTAGTATGCTTGCAAATAGAATAATAAAATGTCTCATTTTATAATATTTAATTAATGTGTTAATACAAATTTTATGATTATAAATAAATTATTATTGAATATATTATATTGATTTTAAGGTAAATAGCTGCAAAAATTATCTTCAGAATTTCTCTTTTTGTCTTTCTTGCCTATATGACTAAAAAAATAAAAAATGGTTTAATTGTGTGTGTAAATTATTTTTCGCGTAGTTTGACATTTCAAAAAATTTACAATAGAGATTATATTATAATGAGCAAGAATAAACGATACGTTTAGAGTTGTTAAAAACTTGAATGTAAGCTATATACAATTCCTGAATAATAGCACTATACACTTATTTAAACAAAAGTGAAAAAAAAGCTACTCTCCATAAAATCCATTCGAGAACCTTTTGTTTTCAATCGCTATAAAGCGAAAACTAATAGACTAAGGTCTAAGACCTATTTTTTATGAAACGTTTAAGCTGTGAATTAACAACTTAGGTTAATAAAAAGCGTAAGAACTTTTGTAAGAGTACTTACCTTATTTTTGAATGAGCAGATGAAGTAAAGCGTCCAGAAAACCGATTTAGTGATATATCTCATTAATGTATCTGGTTTGTAAAAGTCATAAATACAGTTGTTTATAGATTATTTCGAGCTTTGAAAGTGATTTGCACTTTTACATAGTATTCGTAATTATTTCGTAAATTTGTCATAGTTTAAACTTTATTCATTAAATTTTTCGCAAAGTGTTGAATTACAAGCAGATATTTATATTACAGAATTACAATAAACTTTAACTAAATTTATTAAAATGAAACAATTAATAATGACTATTGCTATTGTCATGGCAACTTTATTGAGTGTTGAGGCTCAAAATAAATACATGGTAAATGCCGATGAACTGTACGATGCAGGCGAATATTTTGCAGCGATTGAGAAGTATAAAAAAGCCTATGCCAAGGTTAAGAATAAGAAGGAAAAAATGTATATCGCTTTTCAAATCGGCGATTGTAACCGTCGTCTTAATATTCCTCAGGAGGCAGAAAATTGGTATAAAATAGTAGTTGAAAGTAAGCACGAAGATACACGCGCTATTTTATACTATGGAGAGGTGTTACGAATGAATAAAAACTATGACGATGCAAAAGAGCAATATGAAAAATATCTTGAGCTTGTTCCAGATAACAATGTAGCTCTAAGGGGATTAGAATCTATTGAGAAAGCAAGCGAATGGCAAAAAGAGCCTACACGGTACATTGTGAAAAACTACACGGCTTTTAATTCTGAGTACAGTGAATTTTCGCCAACCGTAGTCAACAAAAAAGGTACGGAACTGGTTTTTACTTCTGCACGCGAAGGTACTACTGGTAGCGAGTTTAGCGATGCTTCGGGTGCAAATTTCTCGGATATTTTTTATACAAAACAAGACCGAAAAGGAAAATGGAGTATTCCAGTGCCTCTTTTTGGCGATGTCAATTCTGAGTTTGACGATGGCTCTGCCACTGTCGATAAACGGTTTAAAATCATGTACTTCACACGGTGCATTAAGAATAAACGAGAAGAACTGGGGTGTCGTATCTACCGTGCTAAAAAAAGTGGGCAGTTGTGGAACAAAGCCGAAGAGCTGACGATTGTTACGGATAGTGCTTTTTACTCAATTGGGCATCCAAGTTTATCTTCTGACGGACTTACGCTTTACTTTGCTGGTCAGTTGAATGGCGGACACGGCGGCAGAGATATTTGGTTTGTTACCAGAACCTCTACTAAAGATGAAAACTGGAGTAAACCCAAAAATATTGG
The DNA here is from genome assembly GCA_029934165.1 of Bacteroidales bacterium. Lineage (GTDB taxonomy): Bacteria > Bacteroidota > Bacteroidia > Bacteroidales > JAOZMU01 > JAOZMU01. The sequence goes on along the minus strand of JAOZMU010000125.1, from coordinate 3,623 downwards.
TAATAAAATAAATACGGAAGGCGACGAGGTTTTTCCATTTATTCGTAGTGATGGTACGTTATATTTCTCATCGAATTATCATGTGGGTATTGGTGGACACGATATTTTCAAAGCCACTCCACAAAAAGGCTCATGGGAAATAGAAAATATGCGAGTTCCTGTGAACTCATCGGCAGATGATTTTGGTATTTTCTTTGTAGGTACCGAAGAAAAAGGCTATTTTTCCTCTACGCGAGAAGACGGAAAAGGAAATGACGATATTTACTCATTTGAGCTGCCAGAACTTGTTTTTAAGATGGAAGGAACGGTAGCTGACGAGGAATCGGGATATTTTCTCGAAAAAGCGTTTGTCGAGCTAACTGGCAGCGATGGAACTATTCTTAGTGATACTACGAATGAAAAAGGCGAATTTGCTTTTTCATTAACTCCCGAAACCGACTATAAACTGCTTTCTACTAAAGACTTATACCTGAATGGCAAGGGCGAGGAATCTACAAAAGGTTTGACCGAAAATAAAACGCTCATTGTCAATTTGTTGATGGCTCCGACATCGAAACCTGTCGAATTGCCAAATATTTTGTATGATTTGGGAAAGGCTGATTTACGTCCAGAGTCGATGGTTTCGCTCGACAAACTAATTGAAACTCTGGAAGATAACCCTAACATTGTTGTCGAAATACGTTCTCATACCGATTTTCGTGGTTCGGATAAGTCAAATCGGGATTTATCGTTGCGTCGCGCACAGTCGGTGGTTAACTATCTGATTAAAAAAGATATATCTGCAAAACGACTAAAGGCGAAGGGACATGGCGAAGATTTACCAAACACTGTGAATAATCGGGCAGCTGAGAAATATAGTTTTTTGAAAGAGAACGATGTCTTGACAGAAAAATTCATCAACTCTTTGGCAACCAAGCAACAAAAAGAAATAGCGCATCAAATAAACAGGCGTACAGAATTTCAGGTTACGGCAACAAATTTTTTCGAGCAGCCAAAAAAAGATGAGAAAGATAATGATTAAATATTATTTTAGGTTTTGTTAATTAATTGTTAATTGCACTTTTTAATTGTTCAAAAGTGGGTATATTTGCATGATTGTTTTAACTTAAATTTTTAGTAATGAGGAAATTAACTTTATTTATTGCTTTAGTTTTACTGTCCCTTACTGGGTTTTCGCAGTATTACTATTTACCACAGTTTCATGTCTATCAAAATCCTAATGGATTGAACACCGATGTTGAAAACCCTGCTGGATATATTCCAGAGGATTGGATATCTATCTTAGGACCAGCAGTTTCAACGCCAACGTGGTCGGCTGTGCAAGACATTCCATTTTCGTTCGACTTCAACGGAAATGCTGTAACACAATACATTGTCTCGTCAACAGGTGTTTTGACATTCACAACAGGTGCGACAGATGTACCATCTACTACCAATGTTTCAATTCCTAACTCCGAAATACCTGATAACTCGGTATGTGTTTGGGGATTAAACGGAAATGGGGCGAATGATAATGTTGTGATAAAAACTTTTGGCGATGCACCAAATCGACAACATTGGGTATTTTTTAGCTCGTATTCAATACCTGGGCAAACAGATTCCTGGTCATATTGGAGTATCGTTTTCGAGGAAACTACGAACAAAATTTACATCGTTGACCAACGAACAGCTGACGCTGTGATGTGCGGATTAACACTTGGTATTCAAATAGATGGCTCTACTGCTATTGAAGTTGCAGGTTCGCCAAATATTGATAATGCTTCGCAATTAAGCTCGTCTACTGAAGATAATGTATATTATGAATTTATTTTCGGAACGCAACCTTTGTATGATGTTTCGGCTTATGAAATCACAAACGACGATTTTCTTCCAGTAGCAAGTGCGCCTTATACAATCGAAGGTTTAATTGAAAACTTTGGAACAGAAACGATTACATCTTTTGATATAAATTATCAAATTGACGATGATGCTGCCGTAACAGCAAGTGTTAGTGGTGTAAGTATCGAAATGTTGGCAACTTACAATTTTACACACGAAACAGCATGGAATGCAACTGTTGACGGGTATGTTGTAAAGGCTTGGGTATCAAACATAAACGGAAACGATGACCTTAACACTTACAATGATATTTGCGAAAAATCGATTGCTGTTGTTGGCGATGGTGTTCAGAAAATGCCACTCTACGAAATTTTTACTAGCTCAACTTGCGCTCCTTGCGTGTCTGGTAATGAAACGCTTGCAAGTGTTCTTGCTAATTATCCAGATATGTTTACTTGCGTAAAATACCAAATGAGCTGGCCAGTACCTGGCGACCCATATTACACAGAAGAGGGTGGAGAACGACGTATGTATTATGGTGTAAACGCAGTTCCAGATATGTGGATAAATGGTGGTTTTAACGAAAATACTAACAATTTCAATGCAGGAATGTTTGACCAAAACTACGACCAAGAAGCTTATTTAGACATTACTTCGGATTATGAAGTTAATGGACAGACAATTAGCATTAACGTTTCAGTAGAATCAAACACCAATTTACCTTTCGAGAATTTAAGATTATTAGTTGCCGTTATCGAAAATGAAACAACAGGAAACGTAGGCTCAAACGGCGAAACAGAGTTTTTATGGGTGATGATGAAAATGGTTCCAGATGCCCAAGGAGAACTATTAGCTCCAATGGAAAGCGGTGTTGCTCAAGAGTTTAGCTATACTGTGGATTTAAGCTCAACAAATGTCGAAGAATATGACGATTTATCTATCGTTACTTTTGTACAAAAAGAAGACTCTAAATTAGTTTTGCAATCGACTTTGAGAACAACAGATCCGGTAGTTACGCCGACAGTAGAATTTTCGCCTGTTGATGGTGCGTCAGATATTGAATTAGATGCGCCTGTAACTCTGACATTTAGCGAGGCTGTTAGACTTATTAATGATGACCCAATTACTGACCCAGCTTCACTTATCACATTGAAAAAAGATGATGCAAGTGGCGATGATGTTGCTTTTACGGCAACAATAAATAGTGGTAGCACAGAAATTACTGTAACACCAGATGCCGATTTTGATGTCGAACAGACTTATTATGTGGCAATTGAAGCAACAGTAGAAGGAAATACCGATATTGCAATCGAAGCATCGAATGCTAGTTTTACGACACTTTCGAATGTTGGAATCAATTCTATTGAGAATGTAGCAAACGTAAAAGTTTATCCAAATCCTGCTGCCGATATTACTAACGTAAGTTGTAATTTAGCAAATAGCGAGAATGTAAACATCGACATTTTCAACATTATAGGAGAAAAGGTTTATTCTGAGAAAATTGGAAATTTGAATAAAGGCGAACAAAATTTCTCAATTAACACTTCTAATCTGAAAACTGGAATTTACACTTACCGTATCCAAATCGGAGATTCAGTAGTGTCTGGCAAACTTTCGATAATGAAGTAAGCATATCTGGTTGCGTAATAATTGGTCTTTGACCTTGTTAAAAAACCTGAATGTCAGTAAAAAGACATTCAGGTTTTTTTTCACAAAACTCCAAGCAAATCTGGTTCAACTAAGTACTCTTAGTAATGGAAAATTAATAATTAATAATTAATAATTTTGCTTACGCCTGATTTAGT
>JAOZMU010000008.1 GCA_029934165.1 Bacteroidales bacterium | reverse complement strand
ATTGCCAAAAACGCAAGGCACGAGGCAACTACAAGCGAAAAGCCCGAAGCCGCCCCAAAATTTTTTTTTATTAAAATCTTGTATCTCAATTTTTTTTGATTTTTTCAAAGTAAAAAGATAAAAGGGAGTGAAAAACTCCCTTTCATATCCTAATTAACCGATAGCTAAGACCTGTTTTTTTATGATGCGTCTAAGCTGTGAATTAAGGTCTAAGACCTATTTTTTATGAAACGTCTAAGCTGTGAATTAAGGTCTAAGACCTATTTTTTATGAAACGTTTAAGCTGTGAATTAACAACTTAGGTTAATAAAAAGCGTAAGAACTTTTGTAAGAGTGCTTAGCTACTTATCTTAGCAGTGTAACATCGCCGGCTTTGCTAAACGTTTGACCGTTTACAAATTTGCCGGAAACTTTCCAGACATATACGTCTTGTTGTACTGGTTTTTGGTTGTAGAAACCGTCCCAACCAGTGTTTATGTCGTTACTCTCAAATATTTGTTCGCCGAGGCGGTTAAAGATTTGCAGTTTGTATTCTGCTACACCGCGTGCGAGTGGGAAGAATACATCGTTTGAATAATCTAGTGCATCGTAAACTCCTCCTGTAGGTGCTTCGCCTGGTGTGAAGGCATTTGGGAATAGTATCATTCCTTCTTCGGAGGCATAAACTGATGATAAGTTTACAAGTGAATCTACGCAGCCGTGGTCTGTCCAGACAAGAAGTTTGACGTCGTATTCTCCACCTTCGTTATAATAATGAATTGGGGAGAATTCTGTCGATGTTGAGTCGTCTCCATAATGCCATTCGTAGTTTTCGCCACCTTCTGAGTAATTGTAGAAGTGAACTGGGTCGTCTGGAAGCATAATTGTATCTGGGAATGCTTCGAATGAAACGAATGGTAATGGGAATACTTCTATCGTGTCTTGGAAGACGCTAATTGTAGAGCCATCTGGTCCTGTTTGCGTTAGAGTGATGTAGTGTATTCCTGCCTCTGCAAATACGAGTGGTGGAATTTCTGTACCTGTCATGTCTCCAAACTCGGAGCTAAATGTCCATGTGAAATCTGAAGATTCCATGTAAGCCGAAGTATTTGTAAATTCTACTTCAAGTGGCGAACAGCCTTCGATTGTTGACATATCGAATCCTGATAGTGGTGCTGGGAAATCAATCTCAATGCTTGATGCAATAGTGTCTGAGCAACCAAATCTGTTTATTCCTACTAACTGAATTGGGTAAATTCCCCAAGTTGCGTACGTGTATGAGACTGTGTCTTCTCCAGGTGGTAGTCCAACTGCGTTTCCATCTCCCATACCATATTGGTATGTGTAATCTGCTCCTCCTTCGAGGACTTCGAGGAATACTGTTGCGTTTGGATATTGTTGGTATGCCGGCGATGCCGAGAACTCAACATTTGCTTTCGGAAATACCCTTACTGTTTTAGTTATCGTAGCTGGGCATTCGTTTGGCGAAAGAACTACAAGTGTTGCAGTGAATGCAATTTCGTCGTCTGTGTTGTTTTGGTAAACGTGAGAAACAGTCTCTCCAAAGTCGAGATAAGTGTCTCCAAAGTACCAAGCCAAATCGCCGGCGTCGGAACCAAAGTTTGAAGATGTGTTTGTAAATTCTACCTCAAGAGGTGCGCACCCTGATTCTGGTGTAAGCGTAAAGTCTGGTGTTGGTGGTTCGTATTGTGTTATTGTAACTGTGTCTTCTGCCGAGCAACCATATCTGTCAACGTGCCAGATAAATCTGTTTGCTCCAATAGAAAGGTTACGTACCATACTTACGTGTGATGTTTGACTATCAAATACACCTGAACCAACAGAAGTAATCATCCAGTATCCTACTCCTTCGCCTATGTTGTTTTCCGCAGGCTCTGCATTCATGTTTGTAGAATCGGCACAAGTATTGAAATCGTCTGCCCACACGTCGAATGTGTTATTGTGAATTTCTACCTCATCTGAAGCAGAGTATCCGTTACGTGAGATAGTCCAACGGAATACGTTTGTGCCGCGTTGCAAGTTGTAAACCCAAGTTGTGTTAAGGGTCGGATTTGCAATGAGGGCAGAACCTCCCATTGGTGTCCATAGTCCTGTTGAACCGGCAGGTGGTACATTTGCTTCTAAGTGAGCTGAATCGGCACATAGATTTTGAATACGACCAGCATCTACAATAATGTTATCATAAATTATTGTCATTTCGTCAGAGCCTTCGCAGTTGCCATGTACTACATGCCATTGGAAGATGTTTTCATCTGGCGACAAGTTGTTGACATAGCTACTTGGGTCGTTAGGGTCAGTTACAAGACCTCCGCCGGCGATTGGTGTCCACGTTCCAATTGCGCCAGCTGGTAGTGTAGCATCAAGGTTTGTGAATGTTACGCCTACTGTTTGGTCTGCACCTGCGCTTGCAAATTCTGGTGTTATCATATTGTTAATAACTCTAACATCGTCTGTGCTTGAGCAGCCGTTCTCCCATACAGTCCAGCGGAATGTTGCAACTCCACGCGGAATATCAGTAACTGCTGTTACGTTGCTTGTTAGGTTTGTAATATTACCTTCGCCTGCAACAGTACTCCAAGAGCCTGTACCCGAAATTGGTTCTTCTGCTTGAAGTGTTGTGAATGGGTCGCAGATTGGTTGGTCGTCGCCTGCGGAGTAGTTTACTCCGTTGCTGACAATTTCTACTACATCTGTTGAGATACATACTCCATTTACAACTGTCCACATAAACCTGTTAGTATCAGGATATTGAGCTAAGTCAGTAATTCCAGTATTTGCAAGAGTTGCTGTTGTAAATGAGCCGCTACCGCTTATTATACTCCACGAGCCACTACCTTGAGCTGGTTCGTGTGCGGCAAGGCTGGTATAATCTGAGCAAGTAGATTGGTCTGGTCCGGCAAGTGCTGGATACAAGTTGTTTGTTATTACTACAAGGTCGCTTGCTGTACAACCATCTTTTGAAACAAACCATCTAAATGTATTTGCTCCCACTCTTAGTCCACTTACGGCTGTTGTATAACAAGTAGTACAATCAATGTTGCCACCTGAGAGTGCGCTCCATTGTCCGTTTGCATAGTCAATAAAACTGGTATGATTAGTTCCCATTAGTGTTGAGGTATCGCTACAAACAGCCTTGTCTGCACCGGCAGAAGTAGTAAACTCATTATTGTAAACTACTACTATATCAGAAGGGAAACAACCGTATTGAGTTTCAATAGTCCATTCAAAGGCATTTCCGCCTGAGCCAAGTTGAGAAACATTTGTTGCTGCACTCAATGAGTTTTCGACAATACCAGTACCTCCTGCAAGCGTCCATGTTCCGGTAGCGGACGTACTTGGTTCGTTTCCGAGTAATGCTGCGTTGTTTCCACAAACGATAAAGTCGTCTCCGGCATTCACGTTTGTCGTACCATTAGTTATTATCACTTGGTCTGAGCTTTCGCAACCTTGCTCGCTTACAGTCCATTCAAGTGTGTTTGCACCTTGTCCGAGTTCTGTAACTATGGCGTTGAAATTTGATGGGTTGTCGAAAGTTCCTATACCTCCAATAACAGTCCAAAGACCTATGCCTACTGTTGGTTCGTTTGCGTTCAATGGATAGTAGGCATCACAAGTTACGTTATCGCCACCGGCATTTGCGGGGAATAAGGCATTTGTAATTACTACGGTATCAGCAGCTTCGCAGTTCAAGATAGTTTCGCTAACTAACCATTTCAATGTTGTAGCTCCTGGTGGTAATCCAACGACAGTTGTTTGGTATTCACTTGGATTAGTTACTGTAGCTGCACCAGATGTTACTACCCAATGACCAATTCCTGGTTCTGGATCGTTTGCGTTAAGTGTTGCTTCTGTCGAACAAACAACTCTGTCAATTCCAGCATTTGCTGATACAGCGCGATTTTCGACAACCACATAGTCTGACGAAGAACAATGTCCGTTAGATATTCTCCATTCGTAAGTGTTTAATCCTTGTGTTATACCACTAACTACGGTTGAATAAACTGTCGGTGTCGAGAATGTACCTGTTCCTCCTGCTGGCCACCAACGCCCTGTACCGTAGTTCGGGCTATTTGCAACTAACTGGACGTAGTTTCGACAAGTCCGGATTGTGTCTTGTGTAATCTGAGCTGTTGTTGTCTGGTTGTTAGTTATTACTACCTCGTCAGAGCTGATACAACCGTCTTTGCTTACGCGCCACTCGAATGTGTTTGCACCGAAAGCTAGGTTTGTAACTTGAGTGTTGTAATATGTTGTGTTAACAACAGTTGCACTACCTGCTGCTACACTCCATACTCCAGATGCTCCGAAGACTGGCTCGTTTGCTGTCATCACTGCGAATGGTTGGCAAAGTGCTTGGTCGCCACCAGCATTTGCAGTTACTGCGCCATTTGTTATTACAATGGTATCTGAAGATATACAACCACCTTTTGTGATTTTCCACATAAATTTATTAACTCCCGGTCCAAGCGCACTAACTGATGTTGTAAACAATGTTTCGTTTGCAACCACACCAGCTCCACTAACTGTTGACCATATTCCCCAACCGTCGTCTGGATTGTTTGCTACAAGTATTGCTACGTTTGAGCAAACATTTTGGTCTGCAGCCGCTTCGGCAGTTGATGGTAAGTTGTTGATAATTCTTGAGTCATCATACGCTTCGCAACCATTTGCTTGTACTGTCCAACGGAATACATTTACTCCTCGTCCTAAATTAGTTACACCACTGTTTTGGTCTATTGAATTTGTTATGATACCATCTCCACCAACTACTTGCCAGAAGCCAAATTCTCCGAGCGAAGGTTCGTTTGCAAATAGGCTTGCGCTTTCGCTACATACCTCTAATGTACCACCAACGCTGACATTAACACCATTATAAGTGATTACTATTTCATCTATCGAAGAGCAGATTCCGTTTGTAATTCCGTATTGGAATGTGTTACGCCCAGTTTCGAGCCCTACCGCAGTTGGGTTGAAGCAAGTGTAACAAGAAAGAGTAGCATTACCTGCAATTACAGTCCACTCACCATCTCCTTGCAACGCAGCATTTCCTACAATGTTCACGTTAGGATCGCATGTTGAATAATCTGGTTGTAATACGGCTGTTGTAGGTGCATTGTTTGTGATTCGGATTTCGTCATAAGCCGAGCATCCATTCTCAGAAACGGTGTATCTAACGATATTTGTTCCTGGGTCAAGGTCTGTTACTGTTGTCATGTTGTTTGTTAGGCTTGTAAATGTTCCGCCACCACTTTCAACAGTCCAAAGTCCTTCACCATCGCCTGGGTCGCTTGCAGAAGCAGTTGCAAAGTCAAAACAAATTTCTTTATCTGGCTCTGTAACAACAACTACACGGTTGTTTGTTATAGTTACTTCTGAAGAAGCATAACAACCGTTGCTATAAACTGTCCAGACATAAGTATTTGCGCCCGGATTTATATCCGTAATAGCTGTGTAATAGTGGCTCGGATTGCTTATTTCACCACCACCGGCACCGTTTGTCCATCGTCCGTATGTGTTAGCACCTGGTTCTGTACCAACTACGGTTGTGAAGTCATCGCAAATTGCTTGGTCTAGTCCTGCTGTAACAGTTGGTAAATAATTACTTACTGTTACAGTATCAGTGTTCTGACAGATGCTTCTGTCAACCGTCCAAACAAATGTGTTTGCTCCCATACCAAGGTTTGTTACGGCAGAGTTTAGAAGAGTTGGTGTTTCGATTGTTCCGAAGCCTCCAATAATTTCCCATACACCTGAACCGCCAACACCAACAGCACTACCAGATAATCTTGCATCTGTTGCGCAGATTGTAATATCAGGACCAGCGTTTACATAAACAAAACTGTTTACAATTATTACTTCGTCCGAAGCCGAGCAACCATTTGCTGTTACTGTCCAACGGAAACCATTTGTTCCTGCACCTAGTCCGGTTACAGTAGAATAATATAGTGAAGGATAAGTAATTGTTCCTGCACCGCTTCCTCTTGTCCAGTTTCCTATTCCGCTAATGTTTGTTGGATTAGAACCGGATAGTGTTGTAAAGTCTTGACAAACTTCTTGGTCGTATCCTGCAGTAACTTGTACTGTGTTGTTTACAATTAATACTTCATCAGAGTTTACGCACCCATCTGCATTTTGTGTCCAACGGAATGTATTTGAGCCTGCATTAAGGTTTGTAACTTTAGAGTTGAACAATGTAATATTTTCTATTGTTCCACCGCCAGTCATTAGTGTCCATTCTCCTACACCTCCAAGTGGAGGTTCGTTTCCATATAGTACTGTTGAGTCTTTACAGATATATTGGTCAAGACCAGCATCTGCATCAACAGAGTTGTTTATTATTGATACTTCGTCCATTTCGACACAACCAGAAATTCCAACAACAGTCCATCGGAGTGTGTTTGGTCCGTGTGTCAAGTTTGTAACGCTTGTGTTATATTGTGTTGCGTTTGGCAATGTTCCGTTTCCTGCAACAACTGTCCATGTTCCGATGTTTCCTGCTAATGTTTGAGCATTAGCTTCTAGTGTTGTAAAGTCTTCGCAAAGAACTTGGTCTAGTCCTGCATAAGCACTTACTCCAAGGTATGTTATGATAACGTCATCTGTTGCATCACAACCTTCTCTTTCTACCGTCCAACGGAATTCGTTTGGTCCGTAGTTCAAGTCTGAGACTTGTGTATTAAACACAGATGGTTGGCTAATTACGGCAGCACCACTACCAAGGTTCCAAATTCCAACGCCATTTAATCCTGGTTCTTGACCTGTTAAGTTAATTGACGATTCGCAAACTTCTTGGTCTAATCCTGCACTAATAGTGAATGAGTTGTTTGTTATTACAATTTCATCATAAGCTACGCAACCATTATCAGTAACAGCCCAACGGAATGTATTCAGCCCTGCTCCAAGTCCACGTACCATAGTACTATTTGATAATGGGTCTGCTATTGTACCTCCACCGTTTTGTAACGACCATTGTCCTACTCCAGATGTTGGGTTGTTTGCAGTAAGTATAACAGAGTCAGCACAAACTGTTTGGTCTGGTCCTGTCGAAGGTGTACTAGGAATACCATTTATAATAGTAACATCATCAACAGCAACACATCCGTTTGCCTCTATTGTCCAGATGAATGTATTTGCACCAGATTGTAGGTCGTTAACTCCTGTGTTAAATAATGTATTCGCTACAAATAATCCGTTACCAGCACCAACCGTCCATGTGCCTTGAGCGCTACTTTCTGGGGCACTACCTGCTAACTGAGCAAAAGAGCCACAAACATTTTGATCTACACCAGCATCAATACCAAATGAGTTATTGACAATTGTTACGTCGTCAGAGAATACACAACCTCTACGTGTGATTTCCCAACGGAATGCGTTTGTACCGCGTCCAAGGTTTGTTACAATTGTGCTAAATGTGCTTGAGTTATCAATGTCTCCGGAACCGTTTTTGAGCGTCCATCTTCCGATACCTTCTGCACTTGGGTTGTTACCAACAAGTGTGTGCGAATCGACACATAAGACAGTATCTATACCTGCATCAGCATCGTAGTAATTATTTGTAATAATCACTAAGTCAATACCTTCGCAGCTATTTTCTGTTAATGTCCACTCAAAAGAGTTAGCTCCTTGGCTCAAGTTTGTAACCTGTGTGTTGTAACGTGTTGGTTGCACTAATATTCCACCACCAGAGTTATTTGTCCAAATACCTGTTCCTGTACCTGGCTGATTACCAGACAGGGTAGTAAAGTCTTGGCAAAGAGCTTGGTCGAGACCTGCCGTTGCTTCGACGGTGTTATTTATAATTGTAATGACATCTTCTGATACGCAACCATCTCTAGTAATTGCCCAAACAAATGTGTTTGGTCCTTCTCCTATATTTATGATTTCGGTATGATAATTAGTAATATTATTTATAGTACCCGAACCGCTTTGATTAGTCCATAGTCCTGTTCCTGGTGTTCCGTGGTAGCTATATGTTGCATTTACGTCATTACCAGTTACAAATGTATTATCCTCACATATTGTTTGGTCGTTTCCAGCAAAGGCATCAACCATCAAGTTTAATATTTCTACTTGGTCTGAGAATGTACATGAGTTTGCTGTAACTTCCCAAAGAAGCGTTGTCAAGCCATAAGATAAATCTGTTACTGTTGTATTAAACAATGTAGATTCTGTAATAGTACCTCCACCACTAATAACACTCCAGTTGCCTAATCCGCTAGGTGGTGGCTCTGTGGCATTCAATACAGAATTTGCAGCACAAATTGTTTGGCTTATACCAGCATCAACAATAAATGCGTTGTTTGTAACCATCACATCATCGTAACTACTACAAGCTCCTTGAGATATTTTCCAACGGAATGTGCTTACTCCTTGTGGAAGTGCGCGAATAGTTGTGCTATAAATAGTTGGGTCGTCAACCGAGCCACTACCAACAACTAACGACCATGCACCACTTCCGTATAATGGTTCGTTACCAGTTAAGACAGTATAAGGCGTACAAACGGCTTGGTCTGCTCCTGCATTTGCAATTGTTGGTAATCCGTTTGTGATTATGACAACATCAGATGCTGTACAACCTTTTTCAATGATTTCCCAACGGAATGTATTTGCGCCAGAGCCAAGATTTGATACCCAAGTATTATATAAACTAACAGTATTTACTGTTCCTGTTCCACCGTCAAGTGTCCAAACACCAGAGCCAAAAGTAGGCGTACTACCAGCTAATTGAGCCGAGTCTGCACAAACTTCTTGGTCGAGTCCGGCACTAACAGTAACAGAATTGTTTGTTACAACAATGTCGTCAAAGTCAACACATGTTCCAGATGCGTCTGTAACAGTCCAACGGAATGTATTTGCACCTTTTGCCAAATCGCTAACAGTTGTGTTGTAAATAGCAGCTTCAGCTATTGTCGCATTACCACCAACGTTTGTCCACTCTCCTATTTCTGTGTCTGGCTGAGTTGCGTCTAGTATATAGTTTTCGACACAAATTGCAGTATCAAGTCCTGCTTCGGCAATAACAGTGTAGTTTGTAACAATCACAACATCGGTAGCCGCACATGCGCCAGCACTTACTTCAAATTGGAATGAATTATTACCTGTTCCTAAGTTCGTAACCAGTGTGTTAAATGCAGTAGGTGTTTGAATTACACCAGAGCCACTAACTTTTGTCCATATACCATTTGCTGGTTCTGGGTTCACTGCTGATAGAGTTGTTTGATTTTCGCAAATTTCAAAGTTTGCTCCAGCATTTGCTAATACTGAAATATTGTCAATCACAACATCATCAGAAGTACTACAATCGCCTTCAGAAACTGTCCAACGGAAAGTGTTAGCACCTTTTGCAATACCCGAAACGTAAGTGTTAAATAAAGTGTTTTCTATGATGTTACCTTCACCACCAACTATCGACCAGACACCTAGTCCAGATGTTGGCTCGTTGCCTGCAAGGGCAATACTGTCAACACAAACTTCTAAATCGAGACCGGCGTCTGCATATACAAAGTTGTTTACAATCAAGACATAATCAACAGCCGTACAAGCTCCGGAGGTAACAGTCCACTTGAATTTATTTTCACCTAAACCAAGTGTATTTACTTGAGAGTTATAAAGAGTTGGTGTAAGGATTATTGCAGCACCGCCGTCAAGCGTCCACGTTCCGACACCACCAATTGGTGGAACTTGAGCTGCTAATGTGGCGTTTGGCACACAAACCGCTTGGTCTGCACCTGCATAAGAATCTATCGACTTGTTAGTCAGCGTCATATCTGCTGTAGAAATACAAGTATTGTTAGAAATTGTCCAACGGAATGTATTTACACCAGTATTCAATGCTGTTACGGCAGTATTATTTAATGAGTTATTCGCAATAACACCCGCACCACCAACTAACGACCAACGCCCAGTACCTGTGCTTGGGTTTTGTGCCGATATTGTACCGAAGTCAACACAAACATTGATATTAGAAACACTAACTACAGCCTGAGATGGCAGGTCGTTGACAATTATTACATCGTCAATATCTGTACACCCATTTGCAGAAACTGTCCAGCGAAGTGTGTTCGAGCCTTGTCGTAATCCGACAATATCACTATTAAATGCTGTTGCATTTCTTATTGTTCCTAAACCGTTGAGCATAGTCCAAACGCCAATTCCTGGTGCTGGGTTCACAGCCGAAAGTTGAGTTGAGTCTCCACAAATTACTTCATCAAGACCAGCATCAGAAACAACAGCATTACTTATAATGGTTACTTCTTCGGATAAAGAACAAGCGTTGTTTGTGATAGTCCAACTGAATATGTTTTGTCCTTCGCCAAGGTCAATAATATTTGTTGTTGGGTTACTTGGGTTTAAGATAGTACCAGTACCACTGCTTAGTTCCCATAATCCGGTTCCAATATCAGGGTTGTTTGCGCTAATCTCATAATAGTTAGTACAAAGCGTTGTGTCTGTTCCAACAATCGGAACACTTGGCAAGTCGTTCACAACAATAATTTCGTCAGATGCTTCGCAACCGTTTGAAATTACTGTCCAACGGAAATTATTAGTTCCTCTTGACAAGCCCGTAATATTTGAGTTATAAACAGATGCTTCTACTACAACACCACTACCAACAACGGTAATCCAGTTTCCTGTGCTGCCTGGGATGTTTGTTGCATTCAGATTAGCAGCCGAAGAACATACCGTTTGGTCGAGACCAGCGTTTGCTGTAAATCTGTAATTTGTTATAACAACCTCGCTTGTTACAACACAACTTTGTTTTGTAACAGTCCATCGAAGAGTATTCGGACCGACTGCTAGTTGTGTTACTTTAGTGTTATATTGATTTATGTTCTCAAATACACCAAAACCACCTTCAACAGACCATTCGCCGTTTGCTCCAACAGATGGGTTGTTTGCATTCAAGAAAGTAGAATCGACACAAACAGATTGAGTTAAACCTGCATAAGCTGTTACTGCATTATTAGTGATAATTACATCATCGGTATCCGAGCAACTGTTTTGGCTTATCGTCCAACGGAATGCATTTGCACCTTCGCCTAGATTTGTAATCTGCGTATTGTAATCTGTTTCGGCACTAATAGTACCTGAGCCGCCAACAGAAGTCCAAAATCCGCTTCCTGATACTGGGTCAACAGCCGACATTGTAACGTTGTCAACACAAAGCACTTGGTCTGTACCTGCATCAGCCGTTATAGAATTGTTAGAGATAACAACATCGTCAGATGCGCTACAGGCTCCCTCTTCTACTGTCCAACGGAATGTGTTTGCACCATTTGCCAAGTCAATTACATTAGAGTTGAATAATGTTGGTTGTTGGATTGTTCCTGCTCCACCTTGCGATGTCCATTCGCCGGCTCCAACTCCTGGGTCGTTACCATCGAGCGAGAATGTTGTTCCGCAAATAGCATCATCAAGACCAGCGTCAGCTTCTACCGAGTTATTAATAATTGTAACATCGTCAAATGCTGTACATCCGTTTTTAGAAATAGTCCATCTTAATGAGTTAGCACCTTGTCCAAGGTTATAAACTTTTGTGTTTTTCACGCTTGGCATTGCAACGAGACCTGAGCCTCCAACAACTGTCCATTCTCCTACTCCTGGTGTAGGTTCTAATCCATTAAGAATTGTGCTATCCTGACAAACATTTTGGTCTGCACCAGCTTTAGAGATGAATGATTTATTATTAATTACAATCTCATCAATTAAATTGCAGCCCTCGAATGAAACAGTCCAACGGAAAGTGTTCGTACCATCAGCCAAATTCGTAACAAGGGTATTTAGTGCGCTTGGGTCTTCAATAAGTCCCGAGCCACCTTGTACAGTCCATAAACCTGCACCGCGAGACGGCTGTGTTGCTGTGATAGTTGTATAGTTTTCGCAAACATCGTGGTCGCTACCAACAACAGCTTGTGATGGCATATTATTCGTAATTTCGACTTCGTCGTAAGCCGAACAACCATTTTCTGTTATTGTCCAACGCAATTTGTTAGTTCCTTGCGATAAGTCTGTAACAATTGTGTTGTAAACCGAAGAGTTTGTCAGTGTACCACTACCATTTATAAATTGCCATTCACCGTTTCCGCCAGCATTTGGTTCAACAGCAGCAAGTTGTGTCTGGTTGTTGCAAATTGTTTGGTCGAGTCCTGCATTAGAACCAACAGAGTTATTTACGATAGTAATTTCTGCGAAATCAGCACAATCTTGGTTTCTAATTGTCCAACGGAATTTATTAATACCTTGTCCAATATCAAAAGCTGTTGTCGAAGCAAGCGAAGTGTTTGTTATGTTACCCGAACCAGACTCAAGTGTCCAACGTCCATATCCTCTATCAGGTATATTAGCAGAGATTGTAGTTGTCGAAGCACAAATTGTTTGGTCGTTACCAACACTTGCCGCAGTTGGCTGATTGTTTTCTATTAATACATCATCGAAAGAAGTACAGCCATTACGTTCGACTGTCCAACGGAATGTATTTGCACCTTTATCAAGGTTTGAAACTGTCGAATTAAAGGCGGTAGAAATTGTAACTACACCATTACCAGCAGTTGTTGTCCATGTTCCTATTCCTGGTGCAGGGTTGTCTGCATTAAGAGTAGAAGATGTAGAACAAATGACTTGGTCTAATCCGGCACTTATGTTAAAAGAATTATTTGTTACAACAACGTCATCTGTTGCAGTACAGCCATTTAGAGCTACTGTCCATCTGAACGCATTTTGTCCAGTACCAAGGTCAGAAACTGTTGTGTTGTATAATGTATTATTATCAATTGTTGCTGTACCAATTGTACTCCAAGTACCAATTCCTGTTGAAGCTGGTTGCATTCCTGCAAGAGTCGTGGTATTATCGCAAATCACTTGGTCGTTGCCAGCAAATGTTGTAAACGAATTGTTTGTAATAATAACATTTGCAGCATCAGAGCAACCATTGTCAGATACAGTCCAAATAAATCCACTTGCACCATCGCCCAAATCTGTTATTTGAGTGTTATACAATGTAGAATTTACAATTGTTCCAGAGCCAGAACCAACCGTCCAAACACCAGTTCCTGGTGCTGGGTTTACAGCGGTCATTGTAACATTGTTTACACAAATATCTTGTGGCAATCCTCCGTCCGAAGAAACAGAATTATTAGTAACAACAACGGCTTCAGATGCGCTACAGCCAGAGGTTTCGGTTATCGTCCATGTTAATGTATTGTCTCCAGCTCCCAAATTACTAATTGTAGTGTTATGTAATGTAGGTGTATTTATTGTTACTGCACCACTTGTTTTTGTCCAAACACCGTTTCCGATTGCCGAAGGAGTATTTCCATCAAGAGTTGCATAATCTACACATATTGCTTGGTCGAGCCCAGCGTTTACATCGACAGAGCTATTTGTTACAATAACTTCGTCCGAAGCGTTACAGCCGTTCAGGTCTATAGTCCAAGTAAAACTATTGTTTCCTAAGCCAAGGCTTGTTACTAATGTGTTGTACAATGAAGCACTTTGGATTGTTCCTGTACCACCTGTAACAGACCATACACCAGTACCACCAACAGGGGCGATTGCAGATAGGTTTGTGCTATTAACACAAACAAGTTGGTCGTTTCCGGCTTTTGCAGTAACCATATTATTTGTTACAACAACAGCATCGCCAGACGAACAAGTATTATTTGTTATTACCCATTCAAACGTGTTAGAACCTGCTCCTAATGCAGTAACACCAGAGTTAAACAAGGTAGGCGATGTAATTGTTCCGTTACCACCTGTAACAGACCAATATCCTTCGCCTCTATCTGGGTTGTTACCAGTAAGAGTCGTGTTATCGACACAAATAGTTTGGTTTGCACCAGCATTCGATGTTGTTGGTGAGTCGTTTGTTATCACAGCATCGTTAAAAGATTCACATCCGTTTCCTGAAACTGTCCAACGGAATTTATTTAATCCTGGTATTAAACCTGTTACACCAGCATTATATATCGACACATTATCAACTGTCGATGTTCCGACAACGACACTCCAGCGTCCAATTGCTGGTGTTGGGTCGATAGCTGCAAGAGTACCAGTTGTAACACAAACTGTTTGTGGTAATCCGGCATTTGCAGTAACCATGTTATTTGTTACTGTTACAACGTTGTCTAATACACAAGCGTTATTTGTAAGAGTCCAGACAAAAGAATTTACTCCAAGTCCAAGACTATTAACCTCGGTATTAAACAGAGTTGTGGCAACGATTGTACCATCACCAATTTGCAACGACCATACTCCCAAACCGAATGGTGGATTGTTTCCTGCCAATGTAGTTTTATCTTTACAAAGGACTTGGTCTGGTCCGGCATCTGGTTCAATAGGTCTATCATTTATTATCAGTACCTCGCCCGAAGAAGTACAACCATTTTTTGTCATTGTCCAACGGAAACGGTTATTGCCAAGAGCAAGTCCGGTAACTTGAGTTTGATTAAGCGAAGCATTTACAATCGTACCCGAGCCAACGATTTGCTCCCAACGTCCGTATCCTGGTGTTGGGTCAAGTCCCGATAGTGTAATATCGTTTTCGCAGATTGTTTGGTCAACACCAGCATTTGCATCGAAAGAGTTATTAATAACCATAACCTCATCGCTCATGCTACAAGTATTGTTTACGATAGTCCATTCAAAAACATTAATACCAGTAGATAAGGCTGTTACACCAGTGTTAAATTTAGTTGGGTCAGTAATCGAAGCCGAACCACTTAATTGTGTCCATGTTCCTGAGCCAATGATAGGTCCGTTGCCTGCCAAGGTTGTCGTTGTAAGGCAAACGTCTTGGTCTGGTCCTGCGTAAGATGCAGTTGGTAAATCATTTGTAATTGTTACCTCGTCATAAGAGACACATCCAGTCTTCGTCATTGTCCAACGGAATACGTTGTCGCCACGTTCGAGACCAGTAACAGCCGAGTTGTAAATGCTTGCATTAGTTACAACAGCCGAGCCACTCATTGTTGTCCAACGTCCATAGCCTGGTGTTGGGTCTGCACCTGCAAGAATAGCAGTCGTATCACAAACGATTTGTTCTGCTCCAGCATTTGCAATAAATGTGTTATTCATTATTGTAATGTCATCTTGCAACGAACATGAGTTATTTGTGATTGTCCAAGTAAATGTATTTACTCCCGTTGAAAGGTTGCTAACACTACTGTTTGTTAGTGTTGGCGTATCAACAGATGCAGCACCAGACAAGACAGTCCATACACCTGTTCCTAAAATTGGTGTGTTACCGTTCAATGTTGCCACAGAAGAACAAACAACTTGATTACTTCCTGCGTCTGAAACAGAAGGAAGGTCATTAGTAACTGTTACAACATCGCTAAATGTACAACCATTTTTTGTTATTGTCCAGCGCAGAACGTTCTGTCCGCTCTGCAAGTTTGTTGTTTGAGTATTATACAACGAAGCTACTGCAAACGTTGCGCTACCAGCATCGACAGACCATAGCCCTGAACCTGGTGTTGGCGCTGCTCCCGAAAGTTGCGTGCTTGCATCACAAACGATTTGGTTTGGTCCGGCGTTGGCAGCAAATGTGTTATTCATAATAACAACATCGCTTAATGAATAACAACCAATGTTTTGAATTGTCCAACGGAACGTATTTGTACCAGAGTTCAAATTAGTTACGATTGTATTAAATTGTGTGTCATTATCAAAACTACCATTACCAGTTACTACTGTCCATGTTCCTACACCATTAATTGGGTCGTTTGCACCGAGCATGGTATTGTCTTCGCAAACTATTTGTTGCGAACCTGCCACAGAGTTTGTTGCAGAGTTATTGATAATTGTAACATCGTCAGTGTCAACACATCCGTTTTGATAAACTGTCCAACGGAATGTATTTTCGCCTTGTAGTAATCCAGAGACATTAGGATTGTTTATTGAGGCATCTGCAACAATGGCAGTTCCGATAACTGTTGACCAACGTCCGTATCCAGCAGTTGGCACAACAGCACCAAGTGTAGCTGTCGATTGACAAACAGTTTGCTCTACACCAGCATTTGCAGTGAAAGCGTTGTTTGTTATTGTAACATCTGTCAAGGAAACACAATCTGCATTTCGGATAGTCCATGTAAACGTATTTGCGCCTACACTCAAGTTATTAACTTGAGTAGAATAGCTCGAAATGTCAACAATTGTTCCGTTGCCACTCGAACGACTCCATCGTCCGTATCCTATTAATGCCTGATTACCAGTTAATGTAGCAGAGTTAACACAAATATCTATGTCTGTTCCTGCATCAGAAGTTGTCGGTAGGTTATTTGTTATTGTAACATCGTCTTCAAATGTACAACTGTTTTGAATAACTGTCCAGCGGAAAGTATTTTCGCCGGTACTCAAGTTGATAATTTCTGCATTTGCAATTGTGTTATTCACAATCGAAGCACTTCCAACAAATCGAGTCCATAGACCTGTTCCTGTTCCTACATCTGAGCCAGAAAGTATGGTTGATGTTGCACAAACCGCCATGTCTCCACCTGCATTTACAGTAAATATATTATTAGTAATTTCAACATCGTCAGTAAATTCGCAACCGTTGTTCGATGTTGTCCATCGGAATGTATTTATACCAGCCGCCAATCCAGAGACTGTTGTATTAAATATTGAAATATTATCAATAGAAGAAGAACCACTTACTACGCTCCAACGTCCAAATCCTGTAACTGGGTCGTTTGCATTAAGCGTTGCATAATCGACACAAACAGCTTGGTCTGCGCCAGTAGTCGCTACGGTTGGTAAGTTATTTGTAATTGAAACTTCATCACTGAAAGTACAGCCGTTTTTGGTTATTGTCCAACGATATGAGTTTTGTCCTTGTAGTAGGTTGCGTACAGTTGTGTTGCTTGTTGATGTGTTATCAATATCAACAGAGCCAAGAACAACAGTCCAACGTCCGTAACCTGGTGTTGGGTCTCCACCACTGAGAACAACAATATCAGCACAAAGTGTTTGGTCTGCACCAGCACTTGCAATAAACGAGTTGTTTGTAATATTTACATCAGAGTTCAAGATACAAGCTCCGTTTGTTATCGACCAACGGAATGTGTTCACGCCTGTACTCAGGTTGTTTACGCCTGTTGAGAAGTTTGTTGCATCATCTAAGGTGCCATTGCCATTGATGACCGACCATTGTCCTACACCTATTGCTGGGTTGTTTGCAGTAATTGTGTACGAATCGACACAAATTGATAGGTCAGAACCTGCATCAGGCTCGGTAGGTAAGCTATTGGTAATGCTTACTTGGTCGTCAAACGTACAGCCATTTTTAGTTACTGTCCAGTTGAATGAATTTATGCCTTCGCTTAATCCTGTTACTCCACTATTGTGCAAAGTGTTGTCTGTAAATACGCCAGAGCCTCCAGCAACATTCCAAACGCCACTTCCTCCGGTAGGATTCATACCAGAAAGTGTTGCCGAAGAGTTACATAATGTTTGGTCTGCACCAGCATTCACAACAAAGATATTGTTTGTAACAATAATTTCATCTTGCGAAGAACAGCCGTTTAGCGTAATAGTCCAACGGAATTTGTTAGCTCCTTGCGATAAATTATAAACCTTAGTAACGTTTACGCTTTCTGTTGCGATTGTAGCTAGACCACTTGTTCGAGACCACATTCCTGTTCCAACGGTTGGTGCATTTGCAGTAATTGTCGTGCTATCGACGCATACCGCTTGGTCTATACTCGCTACGGAAACTGTTGGTTTATTGCTAGTTACACTAACTTCGTCGTAAGAAACGCAAGCATCTTGAATTACACTCCAACGGAAACGGTTCAACCCACTTGTCAAGTTTGTCAAGTTTGGATTAAAAATCGAAGCGTCATCAAAAGTAGCAGCACCTTGAACAACTGTCCATTTTCCTGTTGAACCAATGTTCAATGGGTCAGCTTCTAATTGTGTTATATCTTCGCAAATAACTTGGTCGTTACCGGCACTTATTGTGAACGCATTGTTAGTTATAGAAACAACAGAGCTTGATTCGCAGTTATTTGTCGAAATTGTCCATTTGAAGTCATTTGTTCCAACAGCAATATTCTCTATTCGAGTATTATATTTCGAAGGAATAATTATGCTTGCCGAACCTGTTACAACTGTCCATTCGCCGTTTCCTGTGAGAGCAGTGTTTCCTGTCATGTTTGTGAAGTTTTCGCACAACACCTGAGTTGCGCCTGCATTTGCTGCCGTCGGAACATCATTAGTTATTGTAACCTCATCGCTACTGTTACATCCATTTTCTTCTACTGTCCATCTGTAGATGTTATTTCCACTTTGTAAATTATTTACTCCAGTGTTATAGAGAGTAATATCATCAATATTATTCGAGCCAAATACAGTTGTCCATGTTCCCACTCCGTTTGTCGAAGGTGTTGCTGCCAATGTTGCAGATGTAACACAAAGGATTTGGTTTTCGCCGGCATCTGTTGAGAATGCGTAATTGAATATTGATACATTGTCTGAAGACGAGCATCCACTATTGTTTATTGTCCATAGGAAAGTATTCTCGCCGTATGTCAATTGAGTTACTCCTGTGTTGTTCGATGAAGGTGTTGTAATACTTGCCACACCACTCATTCTTGTCCAAGTTCCTGTTCCAATACTCGCGCTGTTACCAGTAAGAGTTGCAACACTTGTACAAAGATTTTGATCTATACCGGCGGCAGCTACTGTCGGAAGATTATTCAAAACAGAAACTTCATCAGTAAACGAGCAAGCATCTTTAGTTACTGTCCACGAGAATTTATTTTCGCCTTGACTTAGTAATGTAACTGACGTATTATAAACAGAAGCATCGTCAAATGTTCCTGAGCCAAGTGTTACAATCCATTCTCCTGTGCCTGTAAGTGGGTCAGAGCCAATAAGTGAAGTGTTATTATCACATAATGCTTGGTCTGGTCCTGCTGTTACTACGAAAGAATTATTAAAGATAGAGACATCTTGGAACGAAGAACAAGCCTCGTAAGAGATAGTCCAACGATAAACGTTCTCACCTGTTGTCAAACCAGTAATTCCAGAATTGAATAAACTAGAAACATCTATGGTTCCACCTCCAGTTCGTTTTGTCCACTCTCCTACTCCACGTACTGGATTATTTCCGGCAAGTGTTGTTGTCGAAGTACAAATATTTTGGTCTGCACCAGCGTTTGCTACTGTCGGAAGATTATTTGTGATTGTAACGTCATCATATTCAGTACAACCGTTTTGTGTTACTGTCCAACGAAGGATATTGTTATTCTCTCCGATTGCAGAAATATGGGTGTCAAATGCTGTCGAATTGGCAATAAGTGCCGAACCAACTGCTACGCTCCACTCGCCACCAACGGTTGGTGTAGAGTTTAAGTCTGCTTGTGTATCACAAAGGATTTGATTTAATCCTGCATTTACATCGAAAGAGTTATTTGTAATAATAACATCGCTATACGATGAACAACTATTTTTGGTAATTGTCCAACGGAATGTATTTGAGCCTGAGTTTAAGCTCGTTACAGTGCTATTGAATAACGATGGTGTTGTAACAACGCCAACGCTACTTACATTCGACCATGCGCCGACACCATGTACTGGCGAGTTAGCGGCTAAATTTGTTGTATTGTCGCATAAACTTTGGTCAGTACCAGCATCAGAAGGTGTTGGTAAATCGTTTGTGATAATTACTTGGTCTGTCGATTCACATCCGTTTTCTTCAACATGCCAGTTGAATATGTTAGTTCCATAATTCAATCCAGTAATTTTGGTATTATTCAAAGTATTATTCTCAATTACTCCAAGTCCTACACTTAATGTCCATTCGCCTTCGCCAGTACCGGCTGGTGCAACGGCTGTCATTGTTACAGAGTTGGCACAAATAGTTTGATTGACACCTGCATTTGCTTCAAATGAATAGTTTGTAATGATTACATCATCGCTATCAGTACAACCTTGGTACGAAATTTCCCATCGGAAACGATTTGTTCCGGCAGCCAAATTAGATACTGTGGTATTAAATCGTGTATCCGTTGCAATGTTTCCAATACCAGCAATCAAAGACCATTCTCCGACACCTCTTGATGGGTCGTTTGCGCTTAATGTTGTGGTACTTACGCAAAGTGTTTGGTCAATACCAGCATTCGCATCTGTCGGAAGATTGTTTGTTATCGTTACGTCGTCGCTTGCTGTACAACCGTTACGGAAAATTGTCCAACGGAAAATATTATCGCCTTGCATTAATCCAGTAACCGAAGTGTTGAATACCGTTGAGTTTGTAATCACTGCTGAGCCATTAATTAATTGCCATTCGCCTGTTCCCGGTGTTGGGTCAGAGCCTGACAATGTTGTTTCATCATCACAAAGAGTTTGATTTAAGCCTGCATTTGCAGTAAAAACATTATTAGTAATAACGACATCATCAGTTGTTTGACAACCGGAATTGGTTGTTGTCCAACGGAATGTATTTGGTCCACCAGTTAAGTTTTCAACTGTCGAGTTAAATAAGTTTGGACTAATAATGTTACCGCTTGAGCCTACTTTAGACCATTCGCCTGTTCCTGTTGTAACTGGTGTTGCAGATAAAGTTGCAACGCCTGCACAAACTTCTTGGTCTGGACCAGCAACAGCTATTGTTGGTAAATTATTAATAACAGTAATGTCATCATAATCTTCGCAACCATCTTGTTCTACTGTCCAACGTAAGTTTGTTACGCCTCTTGCAATATTTCTAATTTTAGTATTATAAATAGTAGTATAATCAATAGTAGCAGAGCCAGCAATTACTGTCCATGTTCCAACACCTGTGCTTGAAGGAACTGCCGCCATTTTTGCGGTGTCCTTACATAGTGTTTGGTCGACACCTGCGTTGGCAGAGAATGAGTTGTTTGTGATAATCATCTCATCATAATCCTCGCAACCATAATAACTAACAGTCCAACGGAATGTGTTATCACCAAGGTCGAGTCCTGTTACATTTGTGTTAAACATAGATACATTTGCTACATTGCCAAGTCCAGTAATACGAGACCATGTTCCGTCTCCTCTTGTTGGGTCATTTGCAAGTAAGTTTGCCGATGACACGCATACACTTTGGTCGATGCCAGCAAGTGGTGCTGTTGGGGAGTTGTTCGTAATCTGAACTTCATCACTATCGGTACACCCGTTTTGTTCTAACGTCCAGCGTAATGTTACAATACCTTCGTCAATTGCGGTAATATCTGTGTTATAATTACTGATATTTGTAAATGTTACACTGCCAATTACTGCCGACCATTTTCCGCTTCCGCCTATTGGGTTTGAACCTGCAAGTGTTGTATTATCATCACATAATGTTTGATCTACACCAGCATTTGCAGTAAACGAATTGTTGTTTATTGTTACATTATCACTTGATAAACATCCATTGTTATTAATCTCCCAAACAAAAGTATTTGTTCCTGAGCTAAGGTTAGAAACAGTAGAGTTAAACATAGACGCATTGTCCACGATACCAGTACCATTAACTGTTGACCAACGACCATATCCATATATTGGTGCGTTACCTGCTAATGATGTTGTTGTTACGCAAACGCCTTGTGTTGCTCCTGCTACTGCTGTTGATGGCTGATTGTTTGTAATTGACACTAAGTCAGTAGATTGACAACCATTTCTATCAACTGTCCATTCAAGAGTATTTAAACCTGCCGATAATCCTGTTACGCCTGTTGAGTATAAAGTATTATCATCAAATACCGCCGTTCCTGCAACAATTGTCCAAACACCGCTTCCAGTGTTAGGGTCTGTTCCTGCAAGGATAGCTTCTGGCAAACATACAGCTTTGTCGACTCCAGCACTTATCGTAAATGAGTTGTTTGTAACCACAACATCATCTTCCGAAACACAACCAGCGTTATCAATCGTCCAACGGAAAGTGTTATTAACTCCAAGGTTAACCACGCTTGTTATATTGTTCGATATATCGGCGATTGTTCCCGAGCTTACAACGGTTGACCAACGTCCAATTCCATAAGTAGGGTTGTTTGCTTTAAGAGTAATATTACTCACACAAATTGACGAGTCAAGACCTGCATTTGCAGTTGTTGGCAAGTTATTTAGTATTGTAACTTCGTCCGAAGATGTGCAAGTTCCTCTCAGAACTTCCCAACGGAATGCGTTATTACCATTGCTTAGGTTAGTAACCAACGAGTTGTAATTTGTTGCGGTTACGATAGTAGAACCACCAGCTATAAGCGTCCATGTTCCAACACCACCAACACCCGGCTCTGAACCTTCGAGTGTTGCGACATTATTACAATGAGTTTGGTCTGGTCCGGCTGATGCTGTGAACGAATTATTATTAATCGTAACATCATCGAATAATGTACAACCGCTGTTTTCGATTGTCCAACGGAATGTATTTGTTCCGCTTGTTAGACCTGTTACAGAAGAATTGTTTGCCAAAGGAGTAACAATTGTTGCTAACCCCATAACGCGTGTCCATTCTCCTGTTCCAAGTACTGGATTATTACCACTAAGTGTTACATTATCAACACAAAGAGTTTTGTCTATACCAGCATTTGGAGCTGTAGGAATATTATTCACAATATTCACCTCGTCATACTCAATACACCCGTTTTGCGTAACTGTCCAACGTAATGTATTAATTCCAGAGTTAAGGTTACTAACTGTTGTTCCAAATACAGTATCGTCGTCAATATTTCCTGAGCCGACATTAATTGTCCAGACACCAGTTCCTGATGCCGGGTCATCGCCCTCAAGTGTCGCAACGTCTGCACACAATGCTTGATCTACTCCTGCGCTAATAACAAAATCGCTATTAGTTATCTGAACTACACTTTCGCTTACACAATCAGCCTTAGTGATTGTCCATTTGAAACTGCTCATACCCGGATTCAAGTTTGAAACCGCAGTATTAAATAAAGAAGCTGTTGCAAATTCACCGTATCCACTTGATACAGACCATACTCCATTACCTTGAACTGGCTCATTTGCCGATAAAATAGCCGTATTTACACAAACGTTTTGTGGGCTACCAGCAATAGAAATAGAAGGTTCATTATTAGTTATTGTTACAACATCTTCAGACTCACAACTATTGCTGGTTACTGTCCAGCGATATTGATTCAATCCTGAGCTTAAATTCGAGATTGTTGTTGTTGCAACAGATAGATTTGCAATGCTATTTGAACCAAGAATTACAGACCATACGCCAGTTGCTCCAATTGGAAGTGCTGCCGTCATGGTTGTATTATCTACACAAACATCTTGGTCTGCACCAGCATTTGCAGTGAAGTCGTTGTTTGTTATCGTAACTTGGTCAGACAATGAGCAACTACCGTTTTCGGTTTGCCACATTAGGACATTAACACCTGTTGCCAAACCACTTACCGTTGTATTATTAACAGCTGTATTTGCAAAAGTTGCAGAACCGCTAATCAAAGTCCATTCGCCAACTCCAAATACTGGATTGTTTGCAGATAGAGAAGCTTTATTTGCACAAACATCTTGGTCTGCACCTGCATTTGGTGCTGTTGGTAAATTATTATAAATATCTACAGTTTCAGAAGCTTCGCATCCATCTTGCTGTACTGTCCAACGGAATGTATTAATTCCACGAACTAAATTATTTACAGTTGTGTTAAATAATGTATTATCAACAAAGTCATTAGACCCAACAACGGTTGTCCAAGTACCGTTTCCTGTCAATGAGTTCATTCCATTAAGAGTAGCAAACGACTCGCAAAGTTGTTGTTCAATTCCAGCAGTTGCAACAAATGAATTATTGAAAATACTTACAACATCTTCCTCTGCACATACACCATTTTCGATAACCCATTTGAATTGGTTTTCGCCAACAGATAGGTTAGAAATAGCTGTACTAAAGTTAGTTTCATCGCTGATAGAACCAGTACCAGATACTTTTACCCAAAGACCTGTACCAATTACAGGCGTATTTGCTGTTATTGTTGTTGCTGTTACACAAATAGATTGGTCTGTACCAGCATTTGATGGAGTTGGTAAATCATTACTAATAACAACATCGTCATAAGCTACACAACCATTCGCAGTAACAGTCCATCGAAAGTTATTCACTCCTTGGTTTATGTTTGTAAGTAATGGATTGTTTATTGAAACATTGCTAAATACTGCCGACCCATTTACTGTTGTCCAACGTCCATAACCAGAAATCGGTGCATTTGCATTTAACGAAGTTGTGTTAGAACAAATTGGTTGGTCAACTCCTGCAAATGTAGTAACAGCATTGTTTGTAATATCAACAAGGCTCTCGGTGCTACAACCAGCTTTAGATACAGTCCATTTAAAAGTATTTACTCCAACGCTTAATCCTGTTACTCCAGAATTATTTATTGCTGGTTCCGTAACAGTTGAAGAGCCAAATACAATAGTCCAAACCCCTGCTCCTTGCGTTGGTATGTTACCTGATAATGTTGCA
>JAOZMU010000124.1 GCA_029934165.1 Bacteroidales bacterium | reverse complement strand
AGATAAGTCAAATATCGAGACGATTGATAGACGGAAGATAGGAAACATAACATTGGTTTGGTCGTAATTGGTATTTTTGTAGCTTGCTTCATTCGCTTCGCTCATTTCGCAAGCTACAAAAACACCAATTCCGCCAACCCATTTTCGTTATGCACAATTAACCCAATTTGTTGTAAACACATGAAAAAGTGTTCATAACTTTTTTCAAAAAGTAAAAATTTGAAAATCTTAACTCTTTGAAACTGAAATGATTACATTTCTAGTTATATATAATTAACAAAATAAATAATATGTTAAATTGGTTAAAAAAAAGAAACAATAGTGTAATTTACGATTGGATAAAATTAGACCAAAAAGTTTTTTTTAAAGAATTAGTAGAAGAATGGACAAAAATGCTCTCTGATACAAATTTGTTGGAAAAAGATTATCATAACTTTTTAGCTAATTACGCAGGTTTATTTCTTGCAGATAAAGCAAGAACTTACTTGGTATTAAATAAATTACAGTTTGGAAATGATTATGTAAGTGATTTTGTCGTAATTAATGAAAATTTTAGTGCAGGTTTATATTACAATATTATTGAAATAGAAACACCACATTGTAATCTTTTTACAAAAAAAGGAAATCAAAGTGCAAGATTAAATCAAGCAATTCAACAAATTTTAGATTGGAAAAGATGGTTAGAAAATAATCCTGATAATGTAGGTAAAATTCTTCCTAATGTAAACAGAGCAATAAAACCACCAAATTACAATTTTACGATATATATTGGGAACAGAAATATTTCTAATGAACATACAATCAAAAGAAATCAATTAAGTCAAGAATTAGGAATTAACATTAGAAGCTTTGATAATCTGACTGACAATCTTTTAATGACATTGTTTATGTCAAGATTAACAACCCCATTTCTTGATATGGATAAGCAAGTATCAGAAATAAAAACAAATGAATTTATAAACCCTTTTTTCAAAGCAACCAGTTTTAGCAAATGGAAAGAAATCTGTAAAGAAGGTGAATGGACACAAACCCAACACTTTTATTACTACAATTTAGATAGAATTTTAAAAACAAGGGAATATAATGACTATCTTGATAAATTTAAGAAAAAATATAAAAAACTTAGTAGAAAACAATAATATGGGACAATTCACAAAAATAGCAGCAGAATTTGCAGTAAATGCTTTTGACCACCTTTACGAACAAGGTTTTTTTGAAAAATTATTCAATAAAATTTTTAAACGTAATAAACAAATATTAGTTTTAGGTGCAACAGGTGCAGGAAAAACACAGTTTTTAAATTCTTTAAATAAAGAATTGGAAAATATTCAGGTTACCTACACAAGCCAAGCTAATCAGCAAAACTATACTAAAATAGATAAAATACCGATTAGTTTTTTAGACACACCAGGGCAAGGTCAAAAAGTTGAAGTGAGAAAAAAAGAAATACAAAATCTTGTTAAAGAAAATAAATATGAAGGCATAATTAATGTTGTTTCATTTGGTTTTCATGAAAGAGAACATACGACAAAAAAAAGGATTTTTGATGACAACAATGAGATAAATAATGATGTAATCAATGATTATAAACAAATGGAACTAAGAATGTTAAATGAATGGTTGCCTTTGTTAGAAATGTCCAATATAAAGTGGATAATTACTTTGATTACAAAAGCTGATTTATGGTGGGATTATGAAGACGATGTTTGGGATTATTACTGGCATGGTGCTTATCGAAAAGAATTTGATGAAGTGTTTAGTAAAAATCATTTTAGTAAAGATTATTATGTTTACCCTTATAGTTCAATATTAAAGTCATATCACGGAAAATTTAAATCAAAAAATTTCACTGATACTAATCGAAAAAATCTGAACGCACATTTTCTCGAACAATTGACAATAATATTAGGGAAAGAAAGAAATCTTTAAAAATGGACAATATAAAAACTATACTAAATAGAAAGATTAGTAAATACAATGTTCAAAATAAATATTTAATAATATTATCATATTTGTTTTATTTATTGACAATTGTATTAGCTATTATAAATTTTCTTGACAGTAAGTATTTAATATTAAACTATACTCTATTGTTCGTAGATTTTATTGTGCTTATACTGTATTTTAGGCTAACTAAAAGTATAAAACTATATTACGATAAAATTTCAACAGAGTATGAATATTTATTTAGGACAGATGATAATTTTATAAAATCTGAATTATCGGAAATATTTAAAATCAGCAACCTAAACAAAGTGTTAATTTTTAGTTTCTTTATCTCAGTAATTCTTATGATAATTAGTTTAATAATTTAATAAAATTATAATTATGGCTTGTTCAATATGTGGTTCAGGTAATCACACAGCAAGAAATTGCCCAAATGTAAAAAGATGTAGTATATGTGGCAAACCTGGACACAATGCACAAAAGTGTCCAAAAGCAAGAAGGTGCTCAATTTGCAACTCATATACTCATGATGCACGTAATTGTCCCGATAGGAAAAATAAATAAATTGCATAACATTGGTTTGGTGTCAGTCATTTTTTTGCTTGTTTTTACTTCGCTACGCTCGTAAAAAACAAGCAAAAAAATGCCCGCCACCAAGCCATTTCCGATAGGGGCAACTGATATAACATAAATAAAATGAATATAAACTTATGGCACATATGATTTATGAAGATTATCGTAAAGCCGCATTAAAACACTTAAAAACATGCGAATTTATGATTGATAATCTTAAAAATATAGATACTAATGATACTTTGGATAATTTGTCAAAAATTGAACGGAAAAATTATATATTAAGAGATATTTATTATTTATGCGGATATATAATTGAAGGAGTTGTAAACTATTGTATCTATAAAAACATTAATACATACAGGCAAAACCCAAATGGAGATGTGAATAACTTAAATGAAAATATAAGTTCAATAAATTCAAGAGTAAGTTTCTTTGGCAGA
Organism: Bacteroidales bacterium; assembly: GCA_029934165.1. Lineage (GTDB taxonomy): Bacteria > Bacteroidota > Bacteroidia > Bacteroidales > JAOZMU01 > JAOZMU01. The sequence goes on along the minus strand of JAOZMU010000124.1, from coordinate 5,427 downwards.
AGGAATAATCCAAGATTATATATTATTAGCAGCCATCAATATGCTAAAAATATAGAGGTATTAAAACATATGTTTTCTCAAAGATTTAACAGAATTCCAATTATAAATCAAAGAAGAAATAGTCAAGATAAAATATCAGTAATGTTCTATGATTGGAACGTAAATATGCGATACCAAACTGACAATACTAATTTTACTACTACAAATCTAAGTTATGACGAAAATGATATTATTGATTATTTCATTTTTGTTAGAGACGATATTTATATTAAATTACCTTTATTATAAAAAATAAATCACTATGTTACAAGCGTTTAAACAAATACATAATATTGCAAATCGGTTAGAAATACAAATTAACAATAATAATATTAAAGATTTCCGTATCTCATTAAAAGCTGATATGAGAGTTGAAATATTTATAAGAGTTGATAATAATTCAAAAACTAAATCAGAAATCAGAAAATATATTATTACTGAGCAGTTAAGATTTTCTGAAATTGAAATTAATATTGTTACTGAAAATGATATAAATTTTGACCCTTTGTATAGTCATATATTTTCTGAGAGTTACCCAAATCTAAAATCTAAAATTGATTTTGGACTTGTTTGGAGATTTGATACTCTTTTAAGTAATGATAATCGAACAGAAAAAGAAGAAACACCTTGTAATATTGCCACTTTTTATAGTTATAAAGGAGGTATGGGCAGAACAACAACATTGTGCACATACGCAATGCATTTAGCTCAACAAGGTAAAAAAGTCGTGATTATTGATTGTGATTTTGAAGCCCCTGGTTTCTTAAATTTCTTCAACACAAATAAAGAACAAGAAAATAAAAATGGACTTGTAGAGTATCTATTAGATAAAGAATTTTTAGGTCGTGAAAATTTATCTATTAAAGATAATTACTTAATCAATGTTAGTTCTGATTATAGTGGACAACAAGGAGATATTTTTGTATTACAATCTGGCAATTTAAGTTATGCAGATATTGAAACAAATAACAATACATCTGAACATAACGATGCTTTAAAAGTTCACCTTTATCATTATATACATTGTCTTGCAAGATTAAACATTGCAAATACACAAGAAATGGTAAACCATTTTAAAGAACTTTTTGACGATTTAGTTAAAGAGCTAAAATTGACAAAAGACGATTATATCTTAATAGACTCTCGAACAGGTTTCAATGAAATATTTGGACTTACAGCTTTAAACCTTTCGGATTTAATTGTTGGTTTTTTTGGAAGTAGTGAACAAACAAAAGCGGGTCTTTATTTTTTACTTGATAAATATCAACAACTTACACCACAACCAAAACTATTTCTTATTAATTCCATTCTGCCCGACGATGAAGATATTTATCCATTATTTAAAGATAGATTTGAAAATATTTTAAAAGAATATGATAGGGAAAAAATAAATTTCAATTCTGAAACCAATCAAGATTGGTCAATTTTAGGAGCATTCCAATATGATTTTTTAAGAGAAAATCCAGTATTAAGAAAAATGGGAATTTCTTTTCCTGGATTATCCCAGTCTGAAATAAAAAAACTTCAAGAACAAAATGAAAATCTTATCGAAAACTCAACAAATGAAAAGATAAATATTAGTGAATATGAAGCAAATAAGGAAGAAGAGTATAGTATAACACAAAAAAAAGAATTAGTTCAACTAATAAATGATAATATTTATAAGAAAAAAGGAGTTATTAAAAAATTTGAAGATTTATCAAGAATATTTAATCAACTTGATAGTTTAACAATGACATTACCTCAAATTCAATTAAATACTCTTGATGCAATTGAATTACGAAGTATTATTTTAACTTCTTTAAACAACCTATTAAAAGAAGAAAATGATAATGGCAATATAACACTTAGTCTTTGGGCAGAAAACACAACTAATATAGAACCAAAAACTTTTCTTTATAGAAGTTGTATGAAAACTCTTTTTCAAAAGGAAAAATTTATTATAAATGGTTTTAAAGGTTCTGGTAAAACATACATATACAAATCTTTAACAAATTCTGTAATATCAAAATTAATCATTGAAAAGTCAGGTATGCAAAAAAGAAATTTTGTATTTATTGATATTATAGCATTATCAAAAGATATAGTTAATTATAAAGAATTTCCATTTAGCAAAGAAGAAATTAGCTTAATTAGTAATATTGGTAATTTTTGGAAAATTTATCTTTGGTCATCTATTATGCTTGATATAAGACAACGAAAAGAATTTAAAGAATTCCGAAAAGAATTTCCATCAAATATAGAAAAAGACATAATAAAACTATCTGACTTAATAGGTCAAAATCGCAAATCATTTTTTATTGAATATTTAAGCAATTTAAACAAAATTGGAGAAGTTGATAATGATTTAAGAAACCTAAATTTTTATTTAGAAAAACATCAAATAAATCTTTTTGTTTTATTTGACACATTAGACCGCATATCTTATCCAAAAGATTGGCATAAAATTATTACACCGCTTGTAGATTTCTGGACAGATAATTTAAACAAAAAATATTTCAGCCATTTCTATCCTAAAATATTTATAAGAAATGACATATTAAACGGACATATTAGAACAAACAATCCTCGAAGTATACGAACAGAATACTCATTTTCAATAGATTGGAGTAAAGATGAAATGTATGCTTACTTTTTTCAATTAGTATTTGCTGAGAATAATTCACAACGAGCATTTTTTCAAACAATGAAAAATTATAAAGAAATTCCGATAAATACAATTAATGAAATTGAAAAGAATGTGAAAACCGATGGGCAACTACAATTAAACCCTGACCATATTAAACCACTATTAAATACATTCTTTGGTAATAGTATTAAAAGTCCCAAAGGGACTTCATTAGGAGACCCATATACATTTTTTTTCTTAAACTTTTCAAATGCAGATGACTCAATTAGTATAAGACCATTTATAAATTTAATTAGTGGTGCAGTCCAAAAAGCAATAAAAGATAAAAATAATAAGAAATATATAAAACCATTATTACATTATATATACTCTACCGATAACGAAGTGAGAGACAAAGCAACACAACAGCATTTTGAAGATTTAACAGTTGAAGCAGGACAAGAATTAGAAGTTATTTTTAGTTATATCAAAAATCACCTCAGAAGAGATGATAAATTAAAATCAGTTGTAATTACATTTGATGAAATGGATAGACTATTAGGAAAGATAATGAAATCAGACGAATACAGAGAATTAAAAGACAGTATTAAAGAAAAAAACGAACTAAAAAAGTTAATGGAAAGAAACGGTATTGTATTAAAAGAAGATAGATATAAAATTTACCGTTTTGCTCAAATGTATAAATATTGGTTAGGTTTAACAAGTAGACGAGAAGATACAATTTACAAAGGACAAAAAATTAAAAATAGAGTAGTTAGTCTAAAAAATGGATACGGTTTTATTGCAACAGGATATAAAAGTCCAAATTTATATTTTTATCGAAATGATTTAATTGGAATAAGGTTTGATGAATTAAAAATAGATGATTTGGTTGAATTTACTGTTTCTAAAAACGAAAAAGGTTTATGTGCTACTGATGTTAGAAAGATATAATGCCCTTATCATTGGGCTTAATTGCATTTTATTTTAGCGTTTTTTCGGTGCTTCGCACCTCAAAAAACGCTAAAATAAAACACAATAAGCCCATTTCCGTTAGGTTGAATTTAAATAATACAATTCCAAATAAATGATAGATATATTTATAGGTATAAAAGCATTAGTAATTATAGTTTCAATATTTGCGATTAGTGATATAATATCAATCAAAAGCAAAGGAGCATTCTCTATAATGTTTACTTCGACAATATTATTTGTAATTGCTTTCATTAATGGATTACCAACAGATATTTTCATTACAGCGGAACTATATAAAATAGGAAATATTCTTGTATCTATTCTAATCGTCCATTTAGGAACAACCCTAAACATAAACTCATTAAAAAAGCAATGGAAAGTGATTGTTATTGCGATAAGTGCAGAAATAGGGATAATTATTTTCATTCTCTCGTGTGGTGTTTTATTTTACGATTTTAAAACTGCTTTATCATCTATATCCCCGATTGGTGGTGGAGTTGTTGCAACCTTAATTGTGCATAAAACAGCTGAATTAAATAATCTAAATGATTTGATAATTTTCACTACATTATTGCTTTCTGCATCAAGCTTTGTTGGGTATCCTATTGCATCATTTTTCCTGAGAAAAGAAGCTAAAAATATTTTAAAAAATTCTATAAATACTGATGAAAATATTTCTAATAGTAGCAACGATTTTGAAACGATTTTTAAGTTTTCATTTTTAAAGAGATTTTCAGAGAAATACACATCCCCTTTAATAATATTTGCAAAATTAGTTGTTGTGGCATTCATAAGCCTTCTTATTTCAAGGTTTACAAATGATTATATAAATGAATTCATTTTATGTTTAGTGCTTGGTTTTTTGTTTAAAGAGGTTGGATTTTTAGATTTTGACAGTTTGAATAAAGCTAATTCTTATGGTTTTACTATGATTGCAGTATTTACTGTGATTTTTCAACGGTTTAGTACAATTTCAGTTGAGATTATTTTACAACTATTAATTCCAATATTTTACTTTTTATTTCTTGGTGTGATAGGAATGATAGTTACCTCTCTTATTGTAGGAAAAAAACTAAAATACTCGAAATACATGTCTATAAGTATTGGAGTATCTTGTATGTTTGGATTTCCTGGAACATACATAATACCACACGAGGTAGCTAAAAGTGTTGGTAAAACAAAATCAGAACAAGAACTGATATTAAAAGGAATATATCCTCAGATGCTAATTTCAGGTTTTGTTAATGTTACAATAGCATCTGTAATAATTTCAAGTATAATAATAAATTTTATTTAGTTATGAATAGTATGAGTAAATTTTTAAAGAGATACAAATTAGCTGTTTATCTATTAATAGGTGCATTAGGTTTAATAGCCTTAATATTGTCAAAAACAGAAAAAGGGTTTGATTTGTCAGGTTTCTTATTGAACATAGGAACTGAACTAATTGGAGGTATGTTTATATTTTTGATATTAGATTGGTTTTACTTATCAGACAAACATGACAAAGATTTACCCAAAGAAGCTGCTTTCGATGAAATAAATGGTCAAATATCAAAAATACTAAGCTTAGTTGGTAAGGATGCAAACATTGAGATTATTAATGGAGCAAAAGATATTACTATAAAAGGAGCTGAAATAACAAATAAGGTTAAGCGAAACATAAGAGCAACTAATTTCAGTAAAAACATTAGTCCTGTAAACGATTATACAAAAACGTTAGCAAAAAAGCTAAAAGAGAGTTTAGATGCTAACGGGTAACTTTGGTATAAACCGAGGCCACTTTTGATGAAAAAAATTTATAT
>JAOZMU010000123.1 GCA_029934165.1 Bacteroidales bacterium | reverse complement strand
AGTTTTAGTTAGGAATTTTAATGGCTTACTTTATTAAATTCATTTTACTTATAACAAAGATAACAAACTTAATGATAAATATGATGTAAAAATGATGTAAAAATGACAATTATTTGGATAGTCATGTTCTATGGTAGAACGTTGTTTGTTAATAAATTTTCTGTTTGGTTCAATATTTGTTATGCTGCTATATTTCTTATAACAAGGCGATTACATAAATATTTTTTATGTAAATTTCTGAGGAATAATTTTTATTACAGAATTTCTATATATTGCAAATCATTTCAAAATTGTTAAGATGTACATTATCAGTACTTACGCAATAATCTAAAGTCCTATGCCAAAATTGAAATTCAATACCAACAATATTCTTCCATAGAGCCTAATGGTACTTACTCGTCTCCAAATAGTTTCATGTATTTTTGCAAATCGGGTTGTATTTTGCGATTTCTATTCTTCTCATATTCATAAAATACACGCCCAAGATTTTCCATAAACGGCATTGCAATTTCGTAATATTCGTAATTATCATCGCCTACAATATTGTTTTCGTTGGTGTAAATTACTGCACTCAGAAAAAACTCTACACCTTCATCAGCATCGACAAAATATGCGCACTCGCTCACAAAACCATAAGCCAAACCAACTTTGTTAAATATACGAAGTGATTGATTTTCAATGCTTTTTGTTCGGCTTCCGTAATACAAATAATCGGTGTAGCTATCATGAAAATCGACAGTTGCCAACTTTGTAATTACATCTTCGGACAGTTGTAACGCTTTGATTATCTGACTAACAGCGCGAAAAATAGAACTCAATTCTCCATTATATTCTATCAAATCAGATTCTTTGGGGCGTAATCCCATATATTTTTGAAGAAGCTCATAATCAGACTTTTCTATATTGAACCGACTTTTTGACGGAACAAAATCTGGCATCATAATAGAAATAACAATTTGATGAATATCAAATAAATCAATGTAGTTTTTATTAGTGAAATCGACCCTGTTTTTGCCCAAAACAACCTGTCCGATGGGAGGTTCAAAATTTTGGTTTATTGTATCATTTTTATGTTTATAAACCTCATTGCCAACAGAATCCGTAAAAACAAAACCCTCAATTGTCCTATTATATTGATTGAAACAAGGAGACCAAAGCCACGTTTTTATTCGTGTTTTGTCGTATCCCATTTCGTTCAGCCTATCATAAATGTACGACTTGCCAGCAAACTCAAACAAGTGATTATAAGCATCGTTTGAGCTTACGATAAGGCATTTTTTTACATATTCTGCCAAAGTGCTTTTTTGTTGAAAACAATCGGGTGGTGCAAAAATATCCAGACCTTTTTTTGCCGAGTTTGGAGTCCGCAAAACATCAATAACAGACTTAACATCAAGACTTTGATTTGGCAATTTTCGTAAACGCTCAATGGCAAGAGCTGCAACAGGAAGTTTTATCAGGCTGGCAGGATAAAAATACTCCGAAGGCGAATAACCCCAAAAATGATGTGCGAATTTTGGCTCGTTTGCTTTGGTTCTATTTATCTGAGTGTAAATTATTTGAACCTTGTATTCATCAGCGTTTTCAACGATTTCTCCAAAAAGCTCCTCGTTTTTTAACAAAATATTTTTTATGAAATTATCCGAAGTTTGCGAAGACGAATCGCAAGAGACAACGGATAAAGCTATTAGAACAAAAATACATAAATACCTAAACATAAAACAGTTAGATTACAAATTGACTAAAAAAGCACCAGAGTCTGGCACAGAATAAAACTCGGCTTTATTTTTTTTACACTCATTTTTCCAAACCTTAATGCGCCAAGAAGAATTCGAGGAATCAAAGATTATCAACTTAGGTTTAAAATATTTTAACGCCTCGTCAATAGAAATGCGCACATCGCTACCAAGAATCAAATAATCCAATTTTATGCTATCACTATTATTTCTAAACAATTGCCACTCCTCGTTAAGAAAATAAATTCGGCTTTTATCGAAATAAAAAAAATTCTCTTGGCAAAGAATCTTATCGTTCGCGCTCACAATTTTTTGCCATTGCAAATCTTCGACAAATATAGTATCTGTTTTTTCGATTCCAAGTGCCAATTTATGCCCCGATGTTGCAAAAGAAATTGGGTTGCTTTTGAGTTTTGTTTTTTTATTTGTGAGCAAATAGCTGTTTTCGCCAGAAATAAAATCCACGGCAGAATACCTGTAAACATTATAAACCACAAGTTGTTTGCGAATCCGTTTCTCGAAACGTTTTGCACCAGTAAACACTAAAAATACTAAGGTAGAAATTGCGCAAACAATCAATGCACGGCGCGCCTTTTCGGCGATGAAAAGCAGCAAACTGCCCGACAAAATGGCGAGAAGAATGACCTCGAAAACGCCAAAAGAAATGCCGGCAATTTTTGAGTAGGGCAATTGCTCGATATAGTTGACAGAAAAATTCAAACCAAGCAGTAAGCCGTTGAGTATTAAGGCAATGAAAGCACCAAGATATGGAATTGCGGACACAATAAATAGCGACACAGCCGAAAGCAAAACCAAGCCGGCAAATGGAATAACGATTAGATTTGTGATGAAAAACCATGTCGGGAATTGATGAAAATACAGCATTCCGATAGCAAATGTTCCAACCTGAGCCGCGATGGAAACGGTGAATAATTGCCAAAAATAATCGAGGGTTTTGTTCTTGAAATTCAACAACTTAACATGCCATTTTGGCAAAGAATCGTTTGTGATTTTTTGGGGGAAATAAATTAAACAAGCAAGTTTGGGCTGAAAAAAAACGATGGAAGCTACGGCAAAATACGAAAGTTGAAACCCTACTTCGGTAGCCGAAAATGGGTCGAGAAGAAGTACGATGAATGCCGAAATGAGCAGCGAGTTGTAAACCGATGATTTTCGATGTGTGCTTTCGCCTATTACGATGATTGTCAGCATCAAAGAGGCTCTTTGAACTGACAGAGGAAGACCTGTGATGAAAGCAAAAAACCAAATGAGAGAAATTATTGAAATTGCACGAGTGAGTTTCCAATATCTGAATCGTGCAAACACAATTAGCACAGTATCAAAGAGGTACTTGAGGATGCCAAAAATTATTCCGACATGTAGCCCCGAAACTGCAAGTATGTGCATTGCACCAGATGCAGAATAGGCGTTTCGTGTTTCTTCGTCGAGGTGGTCTTTATACCCAAGTGTTAGTGCCGCAGCAACGGCAAATTCCGCATTTTCTATTCCGTGTTTTTCATAGACAGACAAAAGGTAATCTCTTGTGGCATAGGCTGTTTCGAGAATTGGATTTCCGTGTCCAGCATCTATTTTCGTCCATGCCAACTCCGTCAGATAGGTTTGGTGATAAATTTGCTTTTTTGCTAAATACTTCCCAAAATCAAATGAATTGGGGTTTCCAGAGCTGCGTATTTCGTGTATTTGTGAATAAAACGATATAAAATCGCCGTATTTTAACGTTTCGGCGGCAGAGTCTTTTTCGATATAAAGATTAATTCTTCCGTAAGTATCTTTCCAATCGGCGGAATCATTTGTGGCAACCAGTCTTGCTACAACGCTGACTGTCTTTGCCTTAACAACTGGCGAAGCATCAACAATTGCCATGAAAGCCAACGATTTACCTGTCGAGAGTTGTGGCGGAATACGATGAATTTGTATCCAGTATAGCCCAGCTCCAAATAAAAAAAGCCAAAACAACGCTTGAAAAATTGGTGCGTATAATTGGCTATTGTTTTGTTTCCGAAAAATTTTTAATAAAAAAAAGGCGCAAAAAATACCGATAGTAATTTCTAATACATAAGAAAAATGGTGATTCGTTGCTATCACAGTTCCTGTCAAAAACGGAAAAAGAAACTGAATGCTTGGAACAATCCGCCAGAAATATGTATTTATCGGCATGTGTCAAATAATTGCTTAAATACCTATAAGTAATTGTAATTCAATGATTTAATAATTATTTTCCGCCACGATGTTTGTTTCGTCTTCCTTTTTTTAGTCGCCAAAGGAGCAAATCCCGAAACTCGTGTTCTGCTCTATAATACATTAGCATCTTCTTGGGTGTCAGCACTTTTTTAAATTTCTCGTGATATTCTTTTCTTATATTCAACTCTTCGGTTTCGAGTTGAAGCATTTTGTCAAGAATAGCTGTTACGGCTGCATCTGGCATACTGTCGATGTTCAAAGTGCGTGGCATTGTTTCGCGCTTTTGGGTTCGCAATTTTTCGCGTTTGTTGTCGAACTCATTGTACAAAGGCCAAAATTTTTGCGCCTCGTCAACCATTAAATCCATTTTTTGTGTTAGAAAAGCTATTTTCTCTGCTTTCATTTTTTCGGGATTCATTCGCCCTTGACCACGCTGGGCATAGGAGAAGGAAACCGCCAAAAATAAAAATAAACACGTAATCGTATTTTTTAGGAGTTGCATATTTAATTAATTAAGAAATTAAAAATTAAAAATTGGCTGCCGTATTTTAGTTTCTAAAGAGCTGATATTATGCTGGTTAATAATAGTCTTCGTAATACTCAAGGTCTATATCTGCATAGCTTAGATATTCGATAATTTCCTCTTGCTCTGCCTCCGAAAGTGAATCTATTGGGTCTATGTATTCGGTTGAGTCTGTGTTCATTGCGACTAAGTCTGAGTTAGAATAATAGTCATCTGCTTGAAAAACGGGAATGTCCTCATCCTCGAAATCTTCTGCCGAAAAATCCTCGAAAATTTCGGCATCGTTTTCTAAGACAAATTCCGTCAAAGCGTATTCATTAATTTCAACAGGAATTTCTTCAACTACGGCATCGACTTTTGGCTTGACGTTATCAGCTACAGTGCTGTTAGTCTGCATTTTACTAATAAGTATAGACCACCCAAAAAATACCAAAACAAATGCCGCCGCCACAGTAATATATGGTTTTAGCATTTTTATTTCAAATCTTTTTTCGGGTTCTTTTTGCTGTTTATTGATTTTTGCCATCAAATTATCCGAAAATTCTTCAAAATAATTTTCTGGCACATCGAAAAGCTGAGTTTTTTTCTCTTTCTTGAGTTTATTTAATATGTTGTTTTTATCATCCATTTTTTTGGTGCGATAAGTAGTGGTTTTTTAGGCTCGCAAAGAAATTTCGTAAACAAATGCTGCTGGAGTGTTCATTACCAGTCCTTTATTTTTTGACAATTTTTAACATAAAAGGTTTAATCAACTTCCAAATATTTTTCAATTTTTTTTACTGCGTGATGATAAGATGCTTTGAGTGCGCCAACTGACGTGCCAAGAACTTCGGAAATATCATCGTATTTCATGTCATCGAAATATTTCATATTAAAAACCAAACGTTGTTTTTCGGGTAATTTTAATACTGCTTTTTGTAGTTTTAACATAATTTCATCGCCAGAAAAATGCTCATCAGTATCTAACAAATTACTCAATTGGTTTTCGACATCGACAAGAGGCAGGAAAAATTTGGTTCGTTTTTGCTTCAAAAACGTCAGCGATTCGTTGGTGGCAACACGATATAGCCAAGTAAAAAGTCTGGAATCGCCCCGAAATTTTTCGAGGTTATTCCAGACTTTTATCATTGTGTTTTGCAAAATATCATCGGTATCATCGTGTCCGATAACTATCTTACGAATATGCCAATACAACCGCTCCTGATAGCGATTAACTATCTGAGTGAAAGCTCTTTGCCGTGTTTTTTCATCACGAAAAAGCTCAAGGAGTTGATTGTCGTCGTAATCTTGCACAGTTTATTTTCTTTTTAAAACCGTTTCGGCAGCTTCGACTATATTTATTGTATCAATGCCAAATTTTGTCATCAATTCTTCTGGTTTTCCGCTTTCGCCAAATTTGTCATCAACTGCCACCATTTCTACTGGTGTCGGCAGTTTCCGTGCCAACAATTGCGCAACACTATCGCCCATTCCACCGTTCATCATGTGTTCTTCGGCTGTTACTACGGCACGAGTTTTGGCAACGGATTTTAAAATCGCTTCGTTGTCCAAAGGCTTGATTGTGTGAATGTTAATAATTTCTGCCGAAATTCCTTTTTCCTCTAATATTTCACAAGCTTCGATAGCTTTCCAAACCAAATGCCCACAAGCAAAGATAGTTACATCTGTTCCTTCGTTCAAAACATCGGCTTTGCCAATCTCAAATTTCACATTCTCAGGTGTGAAAATAGGCACTTTGGGTCGCCCGAATCGTAGGTAAACAGGTCCAATATGCTCTGCCGCAGCAATAGTTGCGGCTTTTGTTTGGTTGTAATCGCAAGGCACAATTACGGTCATGTTTGGCAGCATTTTCATCAGCCCAATATCTTCCATAATCTGGTGAGTAGCACCGTCTTCGCCCAACGTTATGCCGGCGTGCGAAGCTGCAATTTTCACATTTTTGTTTGAGTATGCAAGCGTCTGCCGAATTTGGTCGTAAACGCGTCCTGTTGCAAAATTTGCAAATGTGCCAGCAAACGGAATTTTCCCGCCGATTGTCATACCAGCCGCCATTCCAATCATATTTGCCTCAGCAATACCGATTTGAAAAAAACGCTCAGGAAATTCTTCTGCAAACGCATTCATTTTTAGCGAGCCTGTTAAATCTGCCACCAAACCAACAACATCGGGGTTTGTTTTTCCGAGTTCGTAAAGTGCATCGCCAAATCCTGTGCGTGTGTCGCTTGTTTTTGTGTAAGTATATTTTTTCATAATCAAGGTATTTTTATTGTTATTCTATTTATTTTTTGTCGTTAATTTTAAAATGGATAAAACTCCAAAATGATCCGAAGGGAAAATTTCAGTTGATTTTCTGAATGTCTGATTTCCAAATAGTTCCATTTTAGAACATTTCCATTCATCGGACTTTAATAAAATTTTATCCAATCTTCTACTGCTTTCGCCAGAATATGCGTTTTGCAAAGCCAACGGATTGAGTTCCAAATCGTAAGTTAGTCCGACAGAATCGGGATAGGTTTCTCGCCACAAATCTACATAAGATTTGTCAAGTTTCGATGTTTCTTTTGGTGCAATATCGCCAAAATTAAAATCGCCAAGCAAAATTGTGTTCGATTGTTTATTCAAATTTCCAAACGCTTCTTCGAGTTGTAAAGAGCGTAAAGCTGTGGCATTCAGCGGACTTTCGAGATGCACAACTCCAACTGCGAGGGTGTCTTTGTTGATGACAAATTCGCCGATTAGCAAATATCTATTCATATACGAATTTGACATCGGAGAATAATAAATACGTTCAAAAGGGAATTTCGACAAGAGCAGCAATCCACCAAGTGCCTTGTGTCCGGCAAAAGTTGTCGAGAAATTGTATGTTTTGCTAATTGTTGTGTCTGAATATATTTTTTCGAGGAATGATTTATCAACTTCCTGTAAACCAACAATATCGGCTTCGCTTTTTGTTAATAGTTCTATAATTTGTTTATGTCGCTCTTGCTTGAATTGATTTGAGGATAAAATATTATATGTCAATATTTTAAGCTGGTCGGCAGATTGTTTTTCTTTAATTGAATCGGCAATTTGCGTTTGCTCTGGCTTAAATTGCGAAAAACAAGAGCAAACCAGAAACATTTGTATGACAATCAACCATTTTATCATTATTTTTTATTTTTGGATATAACCCAATTATCAACAGCTGAGAAAGTAATATACAAAAACATTGTTATCGTAATTCCTATGAAATGGAAAAAAACAACCGATAAAATTGATGTTATTATAAAAATAAATCGGAGTTTATTATCGGCAAATTTTAGGTTTTTGAATTTAAGCGAAAACATGGGAAATTCGGCAACCAACATCAGCGAAAGAAAAATTGTCAGGCATGTTAAAACCATCGGCATTGATAGGATTTGATGAGCAAGCCCGTAATCGTGATATTTCAGAATCAAAGGGAATGACAAGATAATCAGGGCGTTAGCAGGAGTTGCCAACCCGATAAACGATTCTGTCTGGCGAGTATCGACATTGAACTTTGCTAACCGTATTCCAGAAAAAATAGCTATCAACATTGGCACTAAAAGAATAGTGGCATCAATTCCTTGGGCAAAAACGTCTTCATTTCCAAAAACTGCAACTTTGAATAGTTGATACATAATTACGGTTGGCGCAAGTCCAAAACTGACCATATCTGCCAGCGAATCAAGCTCTTTGCCCATTGGCGAATACGCTTTGAGTAGGCGTGCCGACATTCCATCGAGAAAATCGAAAATTGCGGCAAGGATTATCAAAAAAGCCGAAATGTGCATAAACTCAGGCTTTTCTAAAGTAAGAATCACAGCGACACTTCCGCATAAAATATTCAAAGATGTAATAAAATTGGGAATGTGCTTTTTTATTCCTGTTGCTTTTTCCATAGTTTTTAACTTTTATAACTTCAAACTCCTTAGTAATGGAAAATTAATAATTAATAATTAATAATTTTGCTTACGCCTGAT
>JAOZMU010000122.1 GCA_029934165.1 Bacteroidales bacterium | reverse complement strand
CGCCTGATTTAGTTTTAGTTAGGAATTTTAATGGCTTACTTTATTAAATTCATTGTACTAAGACAAATAGCCGAGAGGTTCACGTGTGTGCCTGTGAGAGGTCTATGGGTGAAAGTCCCCCCTTTACCTACTCGACTTTTTTCTACTCGTCATAATTTATCAAATTGTTACTCTTATCAAAATATTGACAATTCGGACATTATTCGGACATTATTCGGACATTCACAAAGTATAGTATGCTCCTTTCGTTGCGCCATGTTTTTTTATTATCTCATGCTCAATAAGTTCAATTAAATCTCTTCTAATTGTTCGGTCTGTCATATTTGTAAGTTCTCTGTATTCATTGTTAGTTATTTTCCCATTTTTCTTAATGTATCCAATTGCGTTTATTTGTCGTTCATTTAATCCTAAATCTTTTAAATATTTTTCAGTCAATTTATCCTTGTGAAGAGTAATCTCAAATCCACCAAAATATTCTCTGTATTCAGGTTCAGGTAGGTCTGCTTTTAAGCATTCATCAACCATAAAAGTAGTCCCACGTCCCCAAGCTTCAATCAATTCTGCTTTATAGAATGTGTTGCTAATAAGTTCGTTACGGTGAACTGAACCATGAGGTTTTTTAAGTTCGTCAATAGTAATTCCAGTAAGTAAAGTGCCTGAATTCCATAAGGTTATTTTATCTTCAAATATTTTCATTTGTATATGTGCACCTAAATAATCTTTATGAACCAAGGCATTTACGATTGCTTCGCGAATAACATCTTCGGGATATTCAAACTCCTCAATACGCACCCAATCCTTGTATCCTTTTACCATAAGCCTTATATACTTTGTCCTAAGTATTTCCAATGCCTTATCAAATTGTTCAAACAAATTCCCCTCAATGACATCGTCTGTTATAAGCTCTGTTGTTCCTCTAAATTTCCCGATTTTAAAATATGAACTGAAAAACAATCGTTGTGGTTCTTTGCCAAATAACAGTAATGCTGCTCTTCTTAAATTACCTTGATTATCAATCAAGTTTAGTTTTCTTAGAATTGTTTCGTTATCTTCATTTTCAATATCGGGTACTCGTTTCTTCGCTAATTTTTTGAATTTCTCAATCGTTCCAATATTTAAGTCGTCAATTGTTGCTTCTTCTTCGCAAATACTTTCCCATGATGTTTTGCTTTTAGCCAATAGGAAACGGTGCAATTCTTTATCTCCAAGTTCTTGTGTTGTGCTTCCAGTTCTTATATAGAATTTTCCGTTGTAAGAAATTGCAGTATCATAAGGAAATACCTCAATCTCAACAATGTCTTTATCGGCAGATTTTAAATGCTTAACAATCGGGTGGATATTTAGTTTTTATATTATCTTGTTCGGTAAATTTTCAAGCAAATACTGAACATTGTCAATCCCAATGTCCTTTCCTTCATTGTTTTTGCCCACAAAGAGATTTCCGCCCACTGTATTTGCAAACGCAGCAAGCGTTTTCATATACTCATCTTTCCAGATTTCCTTAAACTCTGTATTTTGATTTTCAATATTCATTCATCAGATTTTAAACCGTTTATTTTTTTGATTACTTGTTCTAATATTTCAGAAAACATAGTGACTTTCTCAGTAGGATAGTTTTCGTTGATTACCCACTTCAAATTTGATTTTGCGGGTTCAAAAATTTTCATTTTCTCCAATTCCTGTTTATAAAAGTCAACGATATTTTCAGCATTATTGACTTTTTTAAAAATCTCCTCAAAACCGCTATATATGCTTTGTTTAAAAACAGAATTTGGCGGATAACCAAAACATAAACCCACAAAACTCCTGATATTTTCGAAAATATTTTATGAAGAAATTTTAAAACCAAAAAACCAAGGCGCAGATATTAATTGATTATAAGGACGATGAAATAGAAGAAGACGAAGATAATCCATTTTTTACCGATGAATTTGTTGAAAAGCATCTGTTGAAGGCACTAATCTTGAAATATGAAATTGTTTTGTCAAAATCACTCCACCTTTACTATTAGCAGAAAATAAAAAAGGCTTCACGTTTGAAACGTGAAGCCTTTTACGGTGTTGCCCAACCAGGATTCGAACCTAGACGAACAGACCCAAAACCTGTCGTGCTACCATTACACCATTGGGCAGTCTTTCTGTGTTTGTATTTCGTGTGCAAAGATAGAAAAAAAAATTACCTCACAAATCTTTTCCAAAAAAAAATAAAAATTTCATACCGAAAAAAAATAATCTATTTTTGTAAATTGTTAATCACATTGATTTTTGTTTACAAACATAAAATTGGTGCAAGAAATAAAAAATTACAATTATTAAATAGACTGAAATAAAATGAAGAATTACAAACTTACAAACATCATCGGCGGGTGGCTTTCGTTCACTATTGCGCTGATTGTTTACACATTGACCGTCGAGCCGACAGCAAGTTTCTGGGATTGTGGCGAATTTATCGCAACAGCATTTAAGCTACAAGTAGGACACCCGCCTGGCGCACCATTGTTTATGATTCTTGGTCGTATAATGTCTATTTTTGCCACCGATTTATCCGATGTTGCCTTTCTGATAAATATGGTTTCTGTTTTGGCAAGTGCATTCACAATATCGTTTTTATTTTGGTCTATTACACACATTGCGCGTCGCGTTATATCTGGCGCAAACCTACCAACCATGGGGCAAGCCATTGCTGCACTTGGTAGCGGTTTTGTTGGTGCAATGGCATATACATTCTCTGATACGTTTTGGTTTTCGGCTGTCGAAGGCGAAGTTTATGCAACGTCGTCGTTTTTTACGGCAATAGTTTTCTGGGCAATTCTGAAATGGGAAAATGTCGCCAACGAAAAACATTCGGGCAAATGGATTATTCTAATTGCCTATTTATTAGGACTTTCGATTGGTGTCCACTTATTAAATTTATTAGCAATACCGGCTATGGCACTGGTTTATTATTTCAAAAAATATTCGGTCAACAAGCGTGGTCTGCTAATGGTTTCGGGCATTGCAATTGCTTTGCTTGCCTCAATAATGTACGGCATCATTCCCGGAATTCCTAGTGTTGCAGCAAATTTCGATTTATTTTTTGTAAACACCCTAGGAATGCCGTTTCATAGCGGAACATTTGTTTATCTTTCCTTGTTAATTGGTTCAATATCAGGAAGTATATGGTTTACATTCAAGAAAAATAATGCGAAAATTACTGCCGCAATTTCAACGGTTGCTCTTTCGCTTCTTGGGATTCCGTTTGCAACAGGAAACGTTATCCTTGCCATTATTTTGATTGGTGCTATAGGCTGGTTATCATACTATTTAGCGCAAAACAAACGAGATATCCTGAATATCATTTTAACATTTTTTGCAGTTATTTTCATCGGATATTCATCGTTTGCCATGATTGTAATTCGCTCTTTAGCAGACCCTGTAATTGATGAAAACAACCCAGAAAATGTTTTTGATTTATTGTCGTACCTAAATCGCGAACAATATGGCGACCGACCATTGTTTAAAGGACGATATTATAATGCCCCTTTCGAGAGCGAAGAGCAAGGCAAGGCATACTACCGCGCAAAAGACAACGAATACGAAATTTACGATTATAAGCCAATTTACTCTTACAACTCGGATTTTGTTACGGTTTTCCCACGTATGTACAGCTCAAAAGACTCCCATGTGCGCGCGTATAAAAGTTGGGCAAACGTAAAAGGTCGCCCCGTAGAAATCCAACGAAACAATGGCGAAAACGAAACTCTCATGTGTCCAACATTTGGCGAAAATTTACGCTTCTTTTTCAACTATCAATTAGGTTACATGTACTTCCGATATTTTATGTGGAACTTTGCCGGACGACAAAACGACATTCAAGGACACGGCAGTCTCGACCGTGGAAACTGGATTAGCGGCATAAAACCATTGGACGATGCAAGGCTCGGACCTCAAGAATTGTTGCCGCTGGATAAAAAAAACAATAAAGCAAGAAATGCCTATTATTTTCTGCCACTAATTTTAGGTCTTATAGGTATGTTTTATCTCGCCAAAAATCACAAAAACTATTTCTGGGTAGTTCTTATGTTCTTCTTTTTCACCGGATTAGCAATCGTCCTTTACCTTAACCAAACCCCAATACAACCACGCGAGCGCGATTATGCCTATGCAGGCTCGTTCTACGCATTTACTATTTTCATTGGTCTTGGAGTTGCTGGTATTTATCGCGGATTGCGCAAAGCAAAACTCACGCCTGTCATTGCCGCTTCGTTAGCAACAGTTATTTCAATAATGGGCGTTCCCGCTTTGATGGCAACCGAAAACTGGGACGACCACGACCGCTCAGGACGATACACAGTTGTAGATTACGCCGCAAATTATCTAAACTCATGCGAAAACAGCGGCTTACTTTTTACTTATGGCGACAATGATACTTTCCCGCTTTGGTATGCGCAAGATGTCGAGGCTATAAGAACAGATGTAAGAGTTGTAAATTTAAGCTTACTCGGAACAGACTGGTACATAGACCAAATGCGTCGTCAAGCCTACGACTCAGAGCCAGTAAAAATGTCCGTCGATAGAGAAAAATATATTGCAGGAACACGAGATTATTTATATATCATAGAACAAGAAAACCTCTTCTTCAATGAGAAATACGAGGCAAACAAAGGAAAACTCGAATCATCGTATAAAGCTATATTTGAGCGTTTTATGACGGCAGTCGAGAACTCTAAACTCCCAGAATTACTGCCAAAGGATTATGAAACATTGCAAAAAGGACATAAAGTTATTGCACCAATGCAGTTTGTTGGTTTAGTCATTGAGCTTAACGAAGCAAAATCGCGTACCAAGTTTCAACTTGCAGACACAACAATGAATTTACTCAAAAAAGAAAGCGATACATTCTTTAAACAGGTCAGTAGCAGTCATTTACCTATCGACATTGCTCTTGATTTTGTCTTTAACGATTCACAGGAAGCAAAACTTGAACTTCAGCGCGGAACATATTACAACTTCTTTCCTACTAGGAACTTAAAACTCCCAGTCGATAAGAAAAAAGTTATTGAAGCAGGCATAGTGCCAAAAGAATTAGAAAGCCAAATAGTTGATTATATTGACTTTACTATTCCCGGAAGAGCCGTTTCTAAAAGCGATTTATTTATCCTCGAAATACTACGCACCAACGACTGGAATCGCCCGATTTATTTTGCATCAAGCGCAGGTGGCGAAAACTTCATGGGCTTGAGCGATTACTTTCAATATGAGGGACTTGCGCATAGGCTAATTCCAATCCGTACCGTCAATCCAACAGGCGAAGTTGGACGCATAAATTCAAAAATCTTATACAAAAACATCATGGAAAAATTCAAGTGGGGACGCATGGAACAACCAGATGTTTATATCGACGAGCAAAACCGTAGAGTTGTATCAATCATGGATTTAAGAAATATGTTTGCACGTCTGGCAATCACTCTATTAGATGAAGGCGACAAAGAAAAGGCACTCCAAGTTACCGACAAATGCTTTGAATTAATGCCTAACAGTAAATTCCCCTTCAACTATTTTGTCTTATCACTTGTCGAGATTTATTATCAGGCAGGCGAAACCGAGAAGGCTATCAAATACACAAAACAATACGCAGATATAACCGAAGGCGAATTTTTATACGAGTTAGCTTCCAACGCAAATGCAGCACAACTTGACTATCGTACACTGTTGAGTGTCCAAGAGTTAGTGCGTTTGGCAGACCTAAACAAGCAACCAGAAATGACAAAAGAATTTGTCGAACGTTTTGTTCCACTGTTTGCACAATTAAAACTAATTCGAGACTTTCTAGCACTCGAATCTGGACAGGCTCAAAACGCTTGGTATCAAAAAATATCTTCCTTACAACGCCAAACAATAGCAGTTTATATGCAACTCATTGAGCATCTTGCACCAGAAAAACAATAAATAAGTATGTAGAATTATCGCTATGAAATATTTTTTTGAGATTCATACCAACAGGGTTTGTTCGTAAAAAACAGAAAAACTCTTACAGGAACACCTACATTGAAAAAGCGACACACGTGTTTTTGCGAAAAAAAGAAGACAGAATAACAATAAACAATTTTTTAAGGGCGGCTTAATGGGCTTTCCGCTTGTAGTTGCCTTGTGCCTTGCGTTTTTGGCAGTGCGTTTGGCGGAGCTTCCTTCGGTCGCTCGCCAAAACGCAGCCAAAAATCGCAAGCCACTTCGGCAAGCTACCGCTACAATCCCTGCCGCAAAACGCCTTTGTAGCCAACGTTTTGGGCTGAATTAAAATGCCACTGTGTGGCAAATTTCAATTACCATTTTTTTTGAACAAACCCTGTTCATGTTCACGTCAATAACAATAAAATAAAACAATATATTATGGGTTTAAAATGTGGAATTATCGGGCTTTCCAATTCAGGAAAAACCACGCTGTTCAATTGTATGTCGAACACAAAAGCACAAACAACAAATTTCAGTTTCAGCACATCAAAATCAAACATCGGAATGATTAGCGTCCCCGATGCACGCCTTGCAGAATTGGAAGCTCGCCAACAGACAGAAAAAATCATTCCAGTTACGGTGGATATAGTTGATATTCCGGGACTTGCCAAAGGCGCAAGCAAAGGCGAAGGAGTTGGAAACAGCTTTCTTGCCGACATCAGAAATTGTGATACTTTAGTTCTAGTCTTACGCTGTTTCGACGATGAAAATCTTGTTCACATCGAAGGCTCAATAGACCCTGTTCGAGATGCCGAACTTGTCGATTTTGAATTGCAAGTAAAAGACCTTGAGTCCATTGAAAAGAAAATGGCACGTGTCAAAAAAATGGTGAAAGTTGGCGACAAAGACGCTAAAAAAGCCATGGTAACCCTGCAAAAATACAAAGACCACTTTGAATCGCTGCAATCTGCTCGCACACTAAACGTTACCGAAGAAGAAGCAAAAGTTGTTGCAGACCTTTGTCTTCTCTCGGATAAACCAATTATGTACGTTTGCAATGTTGATGATGCTTCAGCAATCAATGGGAATGCTTACGTAGAAAATGTAATAAAAGAACTTAAAGAAGAAAATACCGAGGTTCTTGTCATCGCTGGTGCGCTCGAAGCCGAAATTGCCGAACTTGAGGAAGAGGAAGACCGCCAAGAATTTTTAAAAGATGCAGGTCTGACAGAACCGGGTGTAAATAAGCTAATTAGAGCAGCATACAGAAGCTTAAACTTGCAATCGTTTTTCACAATCGGACCCAAAGAAATACGCGCATGGACAATAAAAAATGGAATGACAGCTCCAGAAGCTGCTGGCGTAATTCATAGCGATTTGGAACGTGGTTTTATTCGTGCCGAAGTTATGAAATACGCTGATTTTATTGAACTTGGCTCAGAAAATGCTTGCAAAGAAAAAGGAAAACTATCTGTCGAGGGAAAGAAATACACTGTCGGAGATGGCGATATTTTGCATATACGATTCAATGTATAAATTACAATAAATGTTATACTTAGCAGTATTTTTCGGTGGCGGACTTGGAAGCATAGCCAGATACGGGATTTCCAAATTTGTCGCCGAAACATTTTCCACCAATTTCCCATTAGGAACATTAATTGCAAATGTCTTGGCAACTGCAATTCTTGGTTTTATAATGTACTATGCAGCAGAAAGATATGCAATATCAGCTCCCTTGAAATTACTCCTAACGACTGGATTTTGCGGAGGCTTCAGTACATTCTCTACATTCAGTTATGAAACGATAGAGCTTTTCCGAATAGGCAACTATATTTACGCAATAGCTAATATTTTAATCAGCCTAACTCTATCAATAATAATTCTACTTATAATAGTAAAAACGCCCATCTTTCATAAGATATAACCTATAAAATCTCCATTAAAAAATCCTTGTTACCACGAAAACAAACTGCAATTCCACGCCAATTTTTGTATCTGCCAGTTTTGTATTTTTGAAGTTGCGTCTTTGCTTCTTCAAACTTTTTTTGGAGAGCTTCGTCGGTGGCAGATTTCGGAACTTGTTTAAGCTCAAACAAATCGGTCATTGGGCGTGGCGAAATTGAATGCGGATATGTTTTGAGCATTAAATCTGCACAGCCTTGTGGTAGATTATACTCCGGAAGAACCTGATATATATCCTTTTGCGTGTTATTTTCCAAAACACTAAAAAGCATTCCGTGATAAAAACTTTCGTTGGCATTGGCAAAAAATGCGCCAGGAAATTTTTGTATAACATCGCGAAAAAAGCCCTCAATCAACACATTTGCATTGCCTTTGTGTTTGTATTGCACAATCCATTTCGACACAGCTTTATTATTATATTCAAAATTTTGCAATTCATTAAAATAATCCAAAGCAAATGTATAAGTTACAGCATTGGGTATTTTTAAGGTATCAAACTCATGACTATAAGTTAAAATTCCAATATAAAACAGTCCTTCGACAATATATTTACCGTAC
>JAOZMU010000121.1 GCA_029934165.1 Bacteroidales bacterium | reverse complement strand
CATCTGCAATAGCTTGATATTCAAGGTGTTATTGAAGTCAGAAACTTGAGTTATTAACACCACAGCTTTAGACCTTAGATTTACTCATTTTTTTTGAACAGATTTTTGAATTTATTGAAAGTTTTTCCGATGTTAGATTCCTTCCATTCTGTAAAATTCTCGCGATAAAATGCACCAAGCCCTTGCGAGTATGTATCGGAATTATCAAGCACATTGTTATTTATGCGGTTGAAAACTTTTAGCAAAACATTTCCATTTTTCGTCAATTTATATTCAATCTCAATGTCGCCAACAATATTGCTTGTGTTTTTGTTACCCGGCTGTGTAACAGTACTTTGTCCGCCCACTCCGACATTGCTGTTGATTTTGATGCGGTCGTTCATGATTGTTGTCGAAAGTGCCAATTCCACTTGGTCTGTCGAGAGTTCATCGCCGGGACGATAGTTTACTCCAACATCTAACTCCTCGCTAATTTGAGATAGCCAATGGCTCAACTGGCTTGTCAAAACTTCTGTCGTGTTGATACCAACACCCGTGCCTGTTCCTTTTTCAACTTTTAAACCAGGTAAAGGCTGAAACCTGTTCATTATCAGCAAAGAAAGGAATTGTTTATTCAACTCATCTTCGGGCAAAGCTGCTACTTGAGATATGATTTTTTGGTCGATATTTTGCACCGCAACACCAAGTCCAATTATCGGACTTGACAGCTTTCCATCAATATTCAAATTACAAGTCGCTGGTACTCTGACCTCTTTAAACTCATCTTCCAAAACCAAATCATATATTGGTAATTTTTTTAACTGATAAACAGCTTCCAAGTCCAATCGTGCGTCAAGCGGGTCGCCAGCCCACGTAATATTTCCGCCGGGTGTTATCTCAAATTTTTTCGATAAAAGCCCCTGTAAATTAAATGTATATAGTCCTTTTACGATAGTATATTTTCCGCTCAAACTCATATCTCCAGTCGGCGGCATTGCAACTTGGATTTGTCCCTCGCCTTTCGCCTTCAAGATATCACCAGTTTTGGCATCCATAATCATCTGTAACTCAGCGTCTGGCGTAATTCCGAGATTCAACAATAAATTTATTCCCGAAACACTAACATTATACTTTTCGGAGTTATATTCGTCAAACTCTATCGGTTTTGTGAACGAAATAAAGTCATGCTCGTCCACATTTGCCTCGGTTTCAAAAGGAACAAAAACCCGTGTGCCGTTATTTGTATTTATATCTGCCTTAATATCAATCATATCCGGGTCACCACTTATGTTAATTATTCCCGAAGTATAAACATCGCCATAAAAAGTTGGATTGTCTTTTAAAGTAGTACCCAGAAACTTAAAATTGTTAGCAGTAATTTGAACTCCAAAATTAATATCCGCAAATTTTTTATGAGTAATAAGCCCATTTATTATTGCATGCTCACCCGCTCCAGACACTATTTTCATATCTTCAAACATGATTGTGTCTGGTTTTATAATAATTATTTCGCTATGAAAATCGTACTTAGTTTTAGTGTAATCAACAATAAAACCTACTCTGTTCATTTTCAAAACACCACTTATTTCAGGTTCTGCAACTTTACCTTCTATGGCAAACTTTCCTGATAGTGCGCCACGTAAGTTCGATAAAATTCCATCGGTAAATTTATTAAACATCGACACTCTCATTTTTTTTATATCAATGTCAAAATCCAGTATATTATCCTCGGTATCAATATCTCCAGCAATATCAATCATCCGCAAGTTTCGTTGCTGAGTGTAAAGATGCGCAAAAACAGTATTCTTTAGAGTGTCCATATTACTGTTAAGGTACAGGTTTCCAAATTTTTGTTCATTAATAATAAAATCAACAATCGAGTCACTCGAAGTAAAATGCGGTCTGTCAAGCAAATTTGATAAGTACGTTTTTCCACTTAAAACACCACTAAATAAAACACCCATATCAGATGTTAGTATGTTCAAGTTGTTGAGATTTATTTTTTCCAATTCGACCAATAAATTATCGGTTTTATTTTCGGAAATTAAGCCATTAATCAGAATTTTTTGTTCCCCGTTTGAAATATCAATATTGTTTATTTTTATGGTTGTAGAGTCAAGGTTTATAGAGCTTTGGCTTATTTCCCAAGCAATGTCGGCAATCGTAATGTTCGATTTCCTGAAAACCATATCAACCCCAAGCATTCCAAAATTCTGCTTTCTAAGTGTTGTATATGCCTTAATATCACCGCTATATGATATTTCTCCCCAGTTATTCCATTTGATTTTATAATCTATTGTATCCTTTCTTATCCAACCATCAAAGATAAAATCGTCTAAACTTGTAGTTTCCGAAAAGAAAACCGATTTGCTAGCCAGCGTCATAAGCAATTTACTATCTTCCGAAACATCAATCACAAAATACGTATCTTTTAATTTTGTATCAGCAATCTTCAACGAGTCTGCAATTATCTCAACGCTCAAATGATTATTCTTAGCATCTAACTTCCCGCTCAACCGAGTATTGCTACTTGCATTAAATTCTGTCAAGAAAATTTCATTTATCTGGTCTATTTGTTTGATATTAAAGTCATAAGAAAAATTATTATCGTCTTGAAGTTTGTTAGTTTGTTTATAAGATTTTTTCTTACGCCGACCTTTTTTCATAGAGTTTCGCACATCTACGATTGTGTTTTTAGCAATTTGCCAAGAGTCGTCCATATCCAACGAGGGCAAATAGTGGTATAAAACATTAGTGAATGAACTTACTATTGTTTCGTAATTAATTGTTCCAGAGATATTTGCGTCGATAATATCCGAATTTAGTGTTATTAATTTAGTCTTGGAAGACTCAATGTTTAAATCGAAATCCCTAACGTGGATTGTTTCAACTGGGTATCTATTGGCATAATAAATATCTTTTAGAACTAATTTAGCATCAATGCTATCCGGCTCATTTCCAGCTCCATTTAGGTCGAATGCTAAAGACACACGCGCCATCTGGTGTGCTGTGAACACGCCAAAACGATGCAAATAAGCATTAACTATTTTTCCCGAAAGCCCGTATTTATATTTTGAACCAGATAAATCTGCCCATACAGAAAAATCTTCAAGTGTAAATTTTGGGTCATTAATATTTAAGTTTAAAGCAAGTTTATCATTCAAGTAACTAGCATCTATCGCTATATCTTTATACACAAACCCCATTAATTGCACAGTATCAATAACACCAACCACCTTAGCATCAATTTTTTCGCCTATTTTTTGTCCAGATATGTCAATATTTAGAGACAACCTACCAATGTTATTAGATGCGTCTGCTATCGTACCTGCATCAAAATCCAGCATACGTATTTTACCACCAAATTTTTGCGTTTTTGTCGTGGTATCTGTTTCCATCTGAAAATTAGTACGAA
This sequence comes from Bacteroidales bacterium, assembly GCA_029934165.1. Lineage (GTDB taxonomy): Bacteria > Bacteroidota > Bacteroidia > Bacteroidales > JAOZMU01 > JAOZMU01. The sequence goes on along the minus strand of JAOZMU010000121.1, from coordinate 5,061 downwards.
GTGTCCCCATTGCTGTTTCCAAGTCTCCGTTTGCAATAAAATCGTTTGGCGACCCCTTGAAAATACCTGTAAAACGCAGTGTACCAAGCATATCAATTTCTTTCGGAAGCTGGATAGGTTTTTGTTCAGAAAAAGGTGGTATCGGAATCAACAGTAAGTCATTTTTGTTAATAACTAGCTGTTTAACTTCAAAATCAATATTTGCTTTGTCAAAATTTGTGATGCTATCAATAGCAAATTGAGTAGTTATTTCTGTTTCGTCTCCCAGTTGCAATCGCAAGTTATCGGTACGTAAGCTGTTGATTGTACCACGTAAATTTCCCGAAAGCCCAACATCTACGTCCATACTATCAATCGCAGGCAAAATATACGCTAAATCACTTGTACTAATATATGACGAATCGTTAATTTCGGTACGAAGATGCACTTTGTTTACAAAATCCGAGAAACTCGAAAAATCATCGTAAGTAAAGTGTAATATTTTGGCTCTCAGGTTAGTATGTGGAGCTTGTAAAACAAAGTTATCAAGTAAAATACCTTTATCGCTGAAACGTGTTTCTGCTGCGAAACGGTGTAGCTCGAAACCACTTTTTTCTGAAAGACTTAATGAGTTAATATTTAGCTTCATAGTGTCGCCCAAAGAAAAATCGCTAATAAATAAATCGAAATTTCTAAAGTCTAAGTCGCTAAAATTCATGCCTTTGGCAGTTTTTGCATCGCTGACAGAATACCGAAAAGAAGTGTTCACAAATTCAAACTGACTACATCTCACATCCCACGGTTTAGCCTCAGTATCATCGACTTGCGTTGTATCCGAGCTTGCAAGCGCATCTAACAAAAACTGCAAATTTGTGGTGCCAGTTTCGTCCTCGCGGATATACACACACACGCCATCAATAATCACTTTGTCCAGAAAAATTTGGTTGTTCATTATACTAAACTCGTCCACTTTCACATCAAGCAAAGGCATATAAAACAAAGTGTCTCTATTTTGGTCAGAGACGTAAATGTTTTTCAATTCGACCGCACTAAAAAGTGAAATGTCGATACTACCGATTTCGATTGTGTGGCTGTATTTCTCTGAAAACCAGTTAGCTGCTCTTTGAGTTGCCCACGTTTGAAAGGTGCTACTTTGTAAAACCACAAACAGCAATAGAGGCAAACCAGCCAATACCGCAAGAATTGTTATCAATATTTTATATTGTTTTTTGATGATTTTTTTCTTTAGAATAAGTTATTAAATATATTAGCCATAAAAAGTATAAAAAACAGTTTTTTAATGTTAATTATTGCTTTTTACAAAAATAGAGAAAAATAACACAAAGAAACGTTGCTAAGTAATGGAAAATTAATAATTAATAATTTTGCTTACGCCTGATTTAGTTTTAGTTAGGAATTTTAATGGCTTACTTTATTAAATTCATTTTACTTATCAATATGTATGACATTTTTAAATTAAAAAAATAGATTGTGCTGATATTCAGTATTTTATTTTATTTTTACAAATTTCATAAAGCACTAATTTATAGCAGCTTGTAAATTACGATTTAGAAATGTCATACACATTGTTATAACGGATTTTTGTTGAAAAATGTAAATCCGTAAAAATCAGTTAATTCGTAATTAACTCGTTCATCTATTTATAGTTATTTATCTGTATCACAACGTTTTATAGATTTACAAATAATAAAAAAACAAAAGTATAAATTAGATATGTAAAACACTAAATATTCGTTGGAACTTTTGGTAATTAGTTTTACTTTTGTCTCACTTAAAATTTATTAAAAATTTACACATGCCTGTAAAAATCAGACTAGCCAGACATGGCAAAAAACGTTACGCATACTACCATATAGTAGTTGCAGATAGCAGATCACCACGAGATGGAAGGTTTATCGAAAGAATCGGGTCTTACAATCCGAATACCAATCCTGCTACAATAGACCTAAATTTTGAAAAGGCATTATCGTGGATAGGTAAAGGTGCGCAACCAACAGATACTACACGTACGATTTTATCGAACGCTGGTGTTATGTTTAAGCATCACTTACTAACTGGTGTACGTAAAAACGCTCTTACGGAAGCCGAAGCAGAGACAAAATTCAATATCTGGAAAACAGACAAATTGAAAAAATCGACAGCAGAAATTGAAAAATTGGCGGAAGCTGCAAAATCAGACGACAAAAAACGATTTGAAGCCGAAGTTAAAATCAACGAAACTCGTGCAGCCGAAATTGCAAAACGCAACTCGGTATTAGCAACAGAAGTTGCTGACGCTGAAAAAGTAGAAACTACTGAAAAAGTAGATGCAACAGAAACAAAGAAAGGTAACAAATAATTTTTCTGAGGCGAACAAATGAACAAGGAAAATTGTTTTCAGATTGGTTATATTGCTCGCACACATGGCGTTGACGGTGGAGTAATCATAAAAACAGAAAACCAATTTCCCGAAGATATTGAAAATGAAGGAACAGTATTTCTCGAAATAGAGGGATTGCTTGTTCCTTTTTTTATTAGCGAACAAGGTATATCCTTCCGAAATGAAACATCAATTTTTACGAATTTTGATGACATTGCTTACGATAACGAGGCTGCCGAATTGATTGGTTCTAAGGTCTTTATCGAGCGCAACACTATTCTAAAACAAAATACGACAGAGTTGAAAAAAACCGATTTGCTTGTCGGCTATATGCTTATTGACAATAAATTAGGACAAATTGGTAAAATTGATGCTATCATCAGATTTCCAAAAAACTCGGTTTTTCAAGTTTTCCACGGCAAAAAAGAAATACTCATTCCAAACGAGCCAAAACTCATTCTATCTACCAACCACGAAACACAAACGCTACTAATGTCTCTGCCAGAGGGACTTATCGCTATTTATCTCGAAGACAACACCAAGTAAATTAATTATTGTAGCAAAAAAGTCGAACATTTCTGCCCGACTTTTCCTTCGTTATTGTTTTAATTTTCCTATTCTTACGGACAACTAATCCTGTATTGCCAAACAGAATTATTGTTGTGTCCAACAATTTCAACAGTTATTTTTGATGAATTTCCGCAAGACAAATTCAAAGAAGTGCTACCAGCAAATGCCACAGGTCGTCGGGTATCGAATAGTACTTTACCGCCACGTCCGCGTCCGCAATATACAATCAATCTGTCTGGTGCCGAGTCCATATCCCATGTTACTCCAAAACGTCCAGAAGTTTTGCCTAACTCAAAGGTTATCAGGCTGCTACCTTCGCTTGCAAACTGTGGTTTGTCGCAAGGCGTTGCTGGTGGTCCGGGTGGCGGTGGTGGAGGCGGCGGAGGTGGAGGTGGAGCTTTTCGTTTGAGCGGAATATCGCGTTTAGACTGCGAGCCGTTTTTAAGTGCATCGAAATTCTGATTTACAATCGTGTAGTTATTAACCAAATACTCAGGATTTGCCGAATTTTTTCGTGCTTCAATCGTAACTTTATCACCCGGTGTCAGCCCCGGAATCGTAAACTGTCCGCTCGAATTACTCACAATCGTACCCGGACGTTTTGTGCCGTTGACAGTTATTGTGTTTTGCACAGCCGCTAGTGGGCTATTGTTCTGAGCATCAATGTTCCGAAACACTAATGCTTGTTTTTGCGGACGCATATAAATTGTTCGTCCATCTTTGTCAAGTTTTATGAAATTATCAACCTTAAAGGTCTTTGTAGTATCGTTATAGAACGATTTTTGCAAATTAACAGTTGCGTTTGCAAGAATATGAACTTCATCGAAAACGCCAATCCCAACTCCGTTAGTATTTGTTTTAACTGTGCCAACTGTTTTGCCGGCAATCGACAGCGAAGCCTGAACTCCTGCAATTACCTTTTTGGTTTTGAGGTCTTTAACAATAAATTTAACCATAGTTTTTACTGGGGTCAACCGCAAAGTTTTTGTGTCCATAAATCTACGTGCATCATCACTGAGGGAGTCGGGCAAATAGCCGTAACTTTCGCCAGAAACGCTTATTGTTGAACACATTGGAACATTATCAAACACAACTTCGCCAGCCTCGTTGGAGGTTGCTTCTTGCTCTGGCGAACCATTTATCGTGCTTTTGATTTTTACTTTCGCACCCGGAATAGGCTCATTATCATCTAAATCGACTACGATAAAAGCAAGTTTACACATTGCCGGCGCAAGTTTTGCAATTTCGGGGTCAGCATCAAGGCTACTGAAAGGTGGCGTTAGCGAATCGGACGAAAAACAATCGTCCATTGCTATGATTGTTGTTTCTTCGCTGCCATAAAATAACGCCTGAAAAACAGTGTATTTAACGCCACGAAAGACTGTAATACCATCTGTACCAGTCGAATCGGTCATCTCGATAGAACGATTGGTCATAAATCCCATCGTCTCAAAATCGAATAATGCACGAAACGGATAGTCAAATTTTACGTGTGCGCCAGGGACAGGACTATCATCGGCAGAGCTAATTGCCTGAACTCCAACTTCTTTCTCTAGCGGAATTAGCAATAACAATGGCAAAAGAAGTAGCAAAAGCCACCAAAGCCACCTCCGATTTACTGGTTTTAGTTGAAGCACAACCTCTTGATTTGCCTCGCTAAATTGAACTTCTCGTTTTGTTTTCATTTATTCAAAATTTTATAATTATTTGATTGGAACAAAGATAAAATTAACCTATACCATTGTTCGCTGTTTGTTGCTGATTTTCAGTTAAATCGTAAATTTTTGTCTTAATATTAAAAAGTGCAAGGCATTTGATGAATTAAGAATTGGCTTATGCCTGATAATACTCATGTTACAAAATTTATTGGACTTAGTTATTTTTCATTTTTTTATTAATAAGGTCTAAGTAATGGAAAATTAATAATTAATAATTTTGCTTACGCCTGATTTAGTTTTAGTTAGGAATTTTAATGGTTTACTTTATTAAATTCATTTTACTTACATTTGTTATGCTGCATAATGAGACTGTTTTTGTACTTGGTTTGTAACTATCTCAAAGATACAATATTATGTCGAATTATGGGCATGTTTCATAAGTAGTTTACAGTCAAAAAGTTCTTCTTGCGTACA
>JAOZMU010000120.1 GCA_029934165.1 Bacteroidales bacterium | reverse complement strand
ATTAAATTTCTACATATTTTCATCAACCAACACTATTTTGTAGGGACTATCAAAAAAAGCAACCAATAGAATTACATTTGTTCAATCAAATTCCGATTTCTGACGACGGCGATATTGAAGTCGAATTGCACGAGCCAAAATACAAAGACGACACAAACAGGCTAAAAATGGACGACGACAAAAGAATTGAATGGACAGAAACCGTTACGCAAAACTCGACAAGCATATACCGATTGAAATATTCTATAGGCTATCCCCACAATGTTGTTGTTGATGGTTTGCATTAGTGCCATGCACTTTTAATATTGAGACAATGATTTACTACTTAACTAAAAACCAACAGCAAATAATGGTATAAGTTAATTTAATCTTTGTTCTTAACAAAAAACCCCGAATGAAATTTCATTCGGGGTTTTTCTTAAACTATTCGGCAGGTTTTATATTGTCATTCAATATCTTAACCTCTTCCCAACCCGTATCTGGGTCTGCCCCAATGACGCTAAGCCCGGCATTGAAAATCCATTTATGATACTCATTTTTTTCTTCGTATGTCGGCAAAGCATCAGCCGGCAAGTGAATTTCTTGTGTCCAAACATAAACCTCGCTAGGTTTTAGCGATTGCGCCTCGGCAACCGAAAATTTTGTGTAGTGCGTTTCTTTGCTAACAAGGTCTTGGAGCGAGTCGGCAGTTTCTTCTTTGCCTGTAACAGTTTTCATAAAATCGCCAAGTCCTGTGCTGATTTTTTGTGTTATTGAATCATCGTCCGATTGAAATTTCATCCCTTTAATTTCGAGATAAACCTTATCAATTTTCAGCGCATTTCCATCGCCAGTTTCAACTTTTATTCTCACCTGAAAAGACTGTCCAATTTTCGCATCTAACACTTCCATAGACACTTTTGCGGTTGCTCCGTGTAGTGTTTCAGTAATTTTATCAAAAATTCCCATAATAAATTCGTTTAATTTAGTAAGTATTTGCGTTTGTAAATATAACGAAAAATTATTCTTAGTAATGGAAAATTAATAATTAATAATTAATAATTTTGCTTACGCCTGATTTAGTTTTAGTTAGGAATTTTAATGGATTACTTTATTAAATTCATTTTACTTAATGCCAGAAAATATCAATATTTGTTCACTACCGTTGGTGCAAAGTTTATTCATAAAAATAAAATCACATTGAAAAAAAAATTAAAGGGTTTTTTAAAGGGCGGCTTATGGGCTTTCCGCTTGTAGTTGCCTTGTGCCTTGTGTTTTTGGCAAAGCGGTTTGGCGGAGCTTCCTATCGGTCGCTCGCCAAACCGCGCCAAAAATCCCAAGCCACTTCGGCAAGCTACCGCTGCAATCCCTGCCGCAAAACGCCTTTGTAGCAAGCGGTTTGACAAACAGACAAATTTTTATGAACAAGCCCTGACTGTCGGTATGGCTTCAGTAACTTGAAAAAGATGCACTCACCTTTTTTGAGCTTTCGACTGGTTTACATACCTTTGTTTGTTGCCACAAAATTAGCATAGTTTAGTTCATGAGAATAGCACTTGCCCTAATTTTTTCAATAATGTCTCATGCTGCATTTTGCCAGAATTGGCTCATTGACAGCCTTTTACACCTTGGAAAAAACACTCCCGATAAAAAAATACAAGTAAATGTACTCAACAGACTTAGTGATATTCATAATTCGCTGGATACAGAGAAAGCTCTACAATTCGCATTATCTGCAAGTATTATAGCGCAAAGTATAAATTACAATAAAGGAAGTATTACTTCTAGTCTTAGCGTGGCTCATACCTACATATTAATTAGTAACTTAGATTCGGCAACTTACTACACTAAAAGAGCCTTACGCCATGCACAAATCGAGCAAAGCAATAGGTATATTGCTGCTGCACACAATAATCAAGGGATAATTTTCAAGCGGCGTGCGCAGTTTGACTCGGCATTAGTTTATTTCAACAAAGCTCTGACAATCAATAAATCTATCGGTGAAAAGAAGCTCCAAGCAATAAACTTAGGCAATATTGGAACTATTTACGACAAAAAAAGTAATTACACCCAAGCACTTACTCACTACTTAGAAGCATTAAGTATTTTCGAGGAAATGGCAGACCGAAAAGGAATGGCAAATTCATACAACAACATTGGCGTTATTTACAAGAGTATCAACAGATTAGACAAAGCACTGGAATATTTCGAGAAGTCGATGAAAGTTAATACAGAAATTGGCGACATTTTACACCTTGCTGGCGACCTAAATAATATCGGACTAATCTATAATAAAAACAATAACAGTAAGTTAGCATTGACATTTTTTAGACGAGCCATAGAAATAAACGAAAAATTAGACAATAAACAATGGATTGCTGCAAATTGCCTAAATATTGGGACTAGCTATTACAAACTAGGAGAACACGATAAAGCTAGGCAGTTTTACGAGCGAGCTAGTAATTTATCTAATTATGTTAAAGATAAAGCCGGATTTGCAACTGCATTATTCAATTTAGGTACATACTACTTCAAATTGAACGCGCGAATAAAAGCAAGACACAATTTCAAAGAAGCACTCAATTTGTCGATAGAGCTAAAAGACCAAACGCTTCAACTGCTTAACATTCAGGCATTAGCAAAGTTAGATTCTATTGAAGGAAATTATAAATCGGCATTTGTAAACTACTCAAAGTATTGGCATTTGAAAGATTCGCTCACAAATGTTGAAAAAACAACCTTAGTATCCGAAATGGATGCAAAATACCAAAATGCCAAAAAAGAAGAACAAATTGCAGTTTTAGAAAAAGAAAAACAAATTCAGGCACTCCAATTAACACGAGAACAGGCATATAATCAGTTACTTATAGTTATTTCGATTTTAGTACTATTATTATTAGTGTTTTTCTTTGTTATGTACAAAACAAAACAAAAAGCTAATGCACTTTTATCGGTTAGAAATCAGGACATTCGCGATAAAAATAATGAAATTCGCACCAAAAATATGAAACTCGCCGAGTTGAACGCAACTAAAGATAAGTTTTTTTCAATAATTTCTCACGACTTAAAAAATCCTTTTCAAACCTTGTTATTCGCATTTGACGCACTGCAAAATAACTACTCAAAAATGAGCGCAAATAGGATTAGCGAATATCTAAAAAGAATGAATCAAGCGGCGAATAAAGGATACAGTTTGTTAGTAAATCTGCTTGAATGGGCAAGGCTACAAAACGATAGTATTGCAGTTAATAAAAAAACTCTGTCTCTAAAAAAAGTTGTTAATGAGGTAGTTGGGCTTAATTTGGAAATGGCGGAAAAAAAATCTATCAAAATAACTTACCAAATAGCAGATAATATTAAACTTTACTGCGATAAATATATGCTATCAACTATACTTAGAAATTTAATCAGTAATGCCATAAAGTTTACGCCAGAAAATGGTAATATTTCAATTGTAGCAAAGCTCAGAGATGATTTTTGGCTTATAGGCGTTTTAGACAGTGGTGTAGGTATAAATTCTGAGGATATTTCTAAGCTATTCCGCATCGACATACATCATACGACAATTGGTACTGGAAAAGAAAAAGGAACAGGTTTAGGTTTGATTTTATGTCAAGAATTTGTCGAGAAAAATGGCGGTAAAATATGGGTAGAAAGTGAAAAAAACGTTGGCACAGAAATATGGTTTTCTATTCCTATGCTGGCAAATTAAAACTTATTTATAACCCGTTAAAACCTGTTTTTCTGTTTATTGAGTTCATCTATCAAATCTATAATTGGTCCGTCTCCAGCCCGAACTGCAACTATTTTTCTATTTTCATCAAGCAAATACATTATTGGAGAACTTACTACATAATATTTCATTCGGTAATTTGACTTATTTTCAGGGTCATAGCCATTTGTCCATGAAGGCAGTTCATTTTCCGAATAAAATTTCTCCCAATCCTTTCTATCGTTTTTAGTATAAACAGCAAACACCTGTACATCAGAGACTTCAGGGTCGTTGTAAAAATCTCTCAATCGCAAAGCTACAGTTTTACAGTGTCCACACCCAGTACTCCAAAAAAATACGAAAGTATATTTCGCCTTCAAATCATACAATGAAATAAATTCTCCTTCAAATAACTCAATCTCAATATCTTCTGCCTGCTGTCCAACCGTACTCGACTTGAATAATTTGTATCTCTCATTAATTTCTTTCAACACTTTGTCTTCCAACCAAGTAGCTTTATCAGGAAGAATATATTTTTCTGCTAAGTGAACAAAAACATTATTCATTCCGATGCGTTCAAAAGTGGCAGCAAAACTCAAATAGTGCATCACAATATATTGATACACAGCATCATTAGCAGAGCCTCTGACAATGATAGAATCCATTTCGGCAATTAGAGATTGATACGGCTTGTTTGCATTAAGATTCCTTGCAAGTATCACTCTTACAGCACGATTAATAGATGGAGTACGCAACAATCGCTCATCGCTAAAATCTATATTATCGAAAAACAAACCGCCTTCTCCATTCATCGAATAAAGTAAATTTGAAAAAAATGTCCCCTTATTTGTGTTTGCAAAAGTTTTCCACGTCTTTTTTTGCAGGTCAATAATTTCATCTAATTCTTTAGTAATCAATTCAGTAGAATCTTTATCCGAAGTATTTGCAAGCCTAGCCTCAATATGTTTAAATTTCTTTTGATAGGTAATAGCTTGTTTTTGATAGGCAAAAAACAGGCTATTTTCTTTTGAGCCAGAAACCTCCATATCCATAAATACATCATTGGTATCTGTCTTAAAACCAAATACTTGGTCGTCTGTTACAAGAATATCAAAGCTGTATTTGTTTTTAGCGACAATAAAATACAAACCTTCGGGCAATTTTTCTTCTCCAGAAAAAACCAAACGTCCTTTTGCGTCCGTAATTTCCTCTGCAACAATTCCTTGCTTATCCGCAAAATAGTAACCTAACAACAATGTATCATTTTCGTGTCCACTAATTTTGACGGAAATTTTATAGCCCGTAGCGTAAGACAAACTTGGCACAAAAACAATAATGAGTATAAATAACGAAATAAATCTAATAAGTGTCCTGTACTTTTTAATATTGAGATAACGATTTACTATTTGACTGAAAATCAGCAACAAACTGCAAATAATGGTATAGGTTAATTTAATTTTCGTTCTAATACGTAAATTCATAATTTTTCATTTAAAAACCGAATAAACTTATTGTTCTCTAATAATCTACTAATCAACAAGATTCAGAATAATATCTGTTGCTTGATTTTCTGAAATATTCTTTGCAATTATCTCCTTATTTTTATTTAATACGACTATCATAGGGGTTTCTCTGACATTAAACTTAGAAAATAATTCGCCAAAACCTCTTGGGTCCCAAACATTTATCCACTCAGGACAATGAGTTTGAATAAACTCGTCCCACTTCTTTCTATCACTACGCACGTACACCGCAAAAACTTCTACGCCAAGTGCTTTCAATGAGCTTTGATAGTGCATATATAATCGTGGAGTAGTCTCGGCACAATGCGCACAATCTGGCTCCCAAAACCATAAGATAATATACTCAGCCTCAGACTGATGTAACGAAATATATTCTCCTTGGTCATTTTCCAAAGTCAACTCAGCAGCCTTTTGTCCTAACATTGTTGGCTTTATTCTTTCAATCTCTTGCTTCAACATTCGGCGTTGCTTTCGTTTCAGCCAAGTTGCATTCTGCAAATAATGTTTCTCGCAAAATTTAACGAAAATATCATCTGCCCCCATCATTTTACTATCCAACAAAAAATTATGTAAATAAACTAACATAAAATTTTTTGTTAGTTTTGAATTACGACTTAATGAAACAAGAGAATCAACCGCAATCCACACAGAATCTGGGTTTTGCGCGACGACACGTGTTAAATAAACATTAACTTTGTTTTCGTATATTGGCGTGCGTAACAATCTCTCATCGGACAAATTAAACCGATGGAAATAATTATTTTTATAATATTTATAAACCTCAAGACTATCTTTTATTGTTTCGGGAAGCGTTAATTCTTGACTTGCAGATAAAAAAACACCCGTGAAATTTGAAGCATTATTTCCAATAATTAATTTTCTATATTTATCCGTCTCTTCGCGTATGTTTTTATATTTTGCGCCATAGTATTTCGCACTATCCGAATTGGTGGCTTTAAGTGCTTTTGAATAGTACTCTTTTGTTTTTAATTGACTGAAATACAGAAACTTCTGGAAACTTAAAAATTCGCGTAAAGAAGATTTTGCATCTCTCAAAATAAAATTATTTAAGTTTTCTGAATCTAAATCAATAGAAAAATGTTGGTCTTTGTCAATCAGGATATTAAACATTTTTTTATTCGCAAATCGTACAAAATAAAGCCCATGCGCTAAATTTTCCTTTCCCGCAAAAACAGCTCTTGAATTACTGTCAAGTTGGCATGAATCTAATTTCATAAGGTTATTTCCATAATAATGCCCAAAAACAACATTTCCACCTGCTTGGTTGCTAACGGAAAGAGTTATTTCATAACCAGTCTGCGCGAATATACTAAAAGACAAAAAAATAACTATTGCAGTAATTATAGCTTTCATAATCAATAAATTAAAATCTCCGACATACGAAATATGTCGGAGAAAGTGAATCAAGAATTTTGTTATATTTTGGAAATTTTGTTATCCAAATATTTTTCTATTTGCTCTTTTTCATCTGGTTTTAAACGCTTAACAATAGCCGTTTTACAAGCATTGAGCGCCTCCTTTGTTTTAAAAGAATCAACAAATTGCTTTATCTTCGCTATTCGCGCTTCGCCGTCAGCCTCGCCAATTTCGTCATCTAGCATAAAATTCATCATTAAATCTTCAACTTGCTCGGGACCAATGCTTTTTGCAATAATTTTTTTATCTTCATCCAAAACATACATCACCGGCGAACTTTTAATAAAATAATCAAGTTTATACTGATAATTTTCTGGATTCCAGCAATTTCGCCAGCCATATAATTTATTTGCAGTAATAAACTTAACCATTTTTTGTCGTCCTTCGTCTCCTGTCAACATGTGAACAGAAAAAACATCTAATCCTTTGTGTTTCAAATCATTAAAAGCTTTATACAAAACAGGAGTAGATTTTTTGCAATGACTACAATCGGACTCCCAAAAATAAAGCACTATGTATTTGGCTTTAATATCAAAAAGTGTAATTTTTTTACCATACACCGATTTTAGTTTAGTAGAGTCATTTTCAGCGGCTTTGGCAGTATTATCATCAATTTGACGGACGTGTATGTTAGGTACTTTCTGACCAATTAGAAATGGTTTAGTCTCTGAAACTCGGGTTTTTAGGTTCTCAAGAAACTCGGGACTACTCCAAGATGCCTCTTTCGAGTAATATTTTTCGGCTATATGCACCCAAACGGCATCCATTCCCATAATTTGTTGTTCGACAAAGTGATTGAATGTGCTGATTAATACAAACTTAAACATCTCTGGACTAACTCTTGATTTCGCAATTAATCTATCAATATCAACTTTAATTGAGTCGATTGGTTGCTGTTGAATAATTTTAAAATATTCAATCAAACGTGGTTCAAAAACTGGTGTGCGGATTATTCCTTCATTTTTCAAATCAATATTGTCCAAAAAATGGCTTTTATAGTAATAATACTTATCTTCTGCTGGGATATTTTCTGGAACTTCGACTTGTTTTGTTGCCCTTAAAAACTTAGCAAAGAACAGATTAGGTTGTTTTGTTATGACATCTTCCATTTTTTTGGCTACATCGTCATTCAGTTGTTCCAATTTTTTCTCAATTTCTTCTTTTTTGGTAGCATCTTCTTTTACGTTATCCAATTCTTCACGTAAAGTCTTAGCTTTTAGGTTTCTATCGTGCAAAAATCTCTGATAATCGTATAATACTTTATTTTCTACAGACCCTTTTACAACCATATTTTTAGAAAATTCAGTTGGTATGGTGTCATTCTCGATAGAAAAACTTTGCTCTCCGGCTTTTATAATTATGTCGAAATAGCTTCTTGTTGGTAAATAGACGAAATATAGCCCGTCTGGCAAAACACGGTCTTTCTCGAAAACTGCTGAACCATTGGCACTTATCTGTGCGGTATCATCTACCAGCAAGTTTTTCCCGTAGTGATGCCCAAGATATAATTCACCGCTCGACAGGTTTTTTATTTTCACATTTATCTTGTACCCCTGTCCAAAAGACGCTCCTGAAAGGAATAAAAAAATTAAAAGTGCTGCAATTTTAAAGTGTGTTTGCATTTTCATATTTTTTAGTTTATTAAAATTATTATTGTGTATATCTATCACGTATTCAGCCACATAGAAAGTTATCGCATTTTACTGCTTAAAATATCGCTCAACAGGGTTTGTTCATGAGAATTTGTCTGTTTTGTTAAACCGCTTGCTACAAAGGCGTTTTGCGGCAGGGATTGTAGCGGTAGCTTGCCGA
>JAOZMU010000119.1 GCA_029934165.1 Bacteroidales bacterium | reverse complement strand
CTAACTAAAACTAAATCAGGCGTAAGCAAAATTATTAATTTTCCATTACTAAGCAGGTATAAAACCGTAAAGACATTTGTGAAATGAAAACATTGATTAACAAACTTTCGGAATTTGTTTTGGACGAACGACATGAGTTATTTCAAAGCCTGATTGTTAATAGAACACGCTATATTACAGTTGTTTTGGAAGATATTTTCCAGCCACAGAATGCAAGTGCAGTTTTGCGTACTTGCGACTGTTTTGGAGTGCAAGATGTACATATTATTGAGAATAAATACGAGTATAATATTAACCCAGACGTGGTGCTAGGCTCTTCTAAATGGCTGAGTATAAACCAGTACAATGAAAATCCTCACAATACATTGAGGACAATAAATAAATTGAGGGAAAATGGCTATCGAATTATCGCAACTACACCACATACTAATGATGTAACGCTCAACGATTTTGATTTGAAAAAAGGAAAATCAGCATTGCTTTTTGGAACAGAACTAACTGGACTATCAGATGTTGCGATGGAACATGCAGACGAATTTGTTAGAATTCCGATGTATGGATTTACAGAAAGCTACAATATCTCGGTTTCTGCGGCAATGGTTATTCATACGCTAACCGAAAAAATGCGTAGGTCGAATATTGATTGGCATTTGTCAGACGAAGAAAGAGATTTTGTAATGATAAATTGGCTTCGTAATTCTGTAAAACGCTCAGACGAAATTGAGCGCGAATTGCTAAAACTGCCGCAATTTCACAAAAACTATTTGTAGTGATTATTTGTTGCTGTTTATACGTCCGTAAAAAATAATCGCCACTTTTATTAATGTTATTAGCTTGAATATCAACACAATATTTTTCCTGAAAAATAACATAAGTAAAATGAATTTAATAAAGTAAGCCATTAAAATTCCTAACTAAAACTAAATCAGGCGTAAGCAAAATTATTAATTATTAATTATTAATTTTCCATTACTAATGTACTTAATTCAGTAATAATAAAAATAATTAACCCTAAGTGCAAAAATAATTTAATCATGAAACAAAAAACAGAGAAATTCACTTTCGACTCGTTCAACTTATTTGTTTATATTAGAAAAAAAATTGTGCCAATAGCTATCATTACTGCCATTGGTGCTGTTGCCTCAATCATTGTTTCTCTTTTTATAGAGGAGAAATTCAAATCTAATGTAATTTTATTTCCTGCACCATCGACCTCAATATCTAAGTCTCTTTTGTCTAGTCAGTTATCTTCAAAAGCTGTCGCAACTTTTGGCGAAGAGGAAGAAGTTGAGCAAATGTTGCAAGTACTTCATTCAGACGAGATTAAGGAAGAGGTAATCACTAAATTCAATTTGATAGATCATTATGATATAGATGCTTCTTCAAAATATCCACAAACAGCCTTAGCGCGTGAGTATAAAAGCAATATTTCATACTCGCGTACCGAATTTATGTCTGTGGAAATCACGGTCTTAGACAAAGATAAAAACAAAGCTGCCGCCATAGCAAACACCATTGGCGATTTGCTTGATTCTGCAATGAATAACATTGAGAAACAGAGAGCGCATAAGGGCTTGGAAATTGTGAGAGCCGAATATTTCCTGAAAAAGAGCGAAATGTTAGCACTTGAAGATTCGATGAAGCTATTGCGTGAATTTGGAGTTTACGATTATGAGTCTCAGTCTGAGGTCTTTAACACATCGTATGCCGAAGCTATTGCGATGGGAAATACGAAAGCAATTGAGGCTATTGAGAAAAAATTACATGTTTTGGCAAAATACGGTGGTGCTTACGTATCTATACGTGATTACCTCAAAGAAGAAACCAAGCAGTTGAGTTTGTTGAAGGCAAAATACGCCGAAGCAAAAGTAGATGCAGAACAGATTATGCCACACAAATTTGTTGTTAATAAAGCCGTCCCTGCTGAGAAAAAATCATACCCAATCCGTTGGCTTATTGTGATGATAGCAACTTTTGGGTCAGCAATATTTTCGTTATTTACTCTAATTATTACTGACTATTTTAGACAACTAAAAATGTCGTAAATGAAAAAGAAAGTCTGTTATGAACAGTCAAAAATTTGATAGTATTAATATGATTAAATTTATTCTTACGTGGAAATATCATTTAATGGTAGTATTACTTGTTTCTGCCATTTCTTCGGTTGTTATTTCTTCGCCTGCGATTATGAAGCCTATGTTTCGTTCTTATGCAATATTGTATCCTGTAAATCTAATTACTTTTTCAGGCGAATCTCCGTCCGAGCAAGTTCTTCAAGTTCTTGAATCTATGGAGATTAAAAGGCAATTGATGAAAGATTTTCGACTGTATGAGCATTACGATATCGACAGTACTACAAATGCGAGTTTTGATTATTTAATAAACCAGTTAAATGGAAATTTGACGATTGCTAAAACAGAATTTGAGGCTATTCAAATTGCCTGTCTGGATGAAAATGCTCAATACGCATCAGATATGATTGATTCGCTTATAAGCTATTATAATAATAAAGTCAGGAAACTACATAGGAATAAAATTACAGAATACGCTATTGATAAACACCACATTCTTTCAAAAATTATCAAACAGCGCGACTCCTTGAATAACAGGCTTGTTAACTTACTGATTGACAACAACATCGCAAATTACAGAGTGCAAGCCAATGAGTTAGAAAAGTTGCGTGTTTCGTATTTTGCCAAGGGCATTGCAGAAAGTCCGGTTCTGAAAAGTCTTCAGAAACACAGTAATCACTTGGCAAAATTTGGCACCGAAATTTCGTTAACCGATTCACTTTTGCAGCACATTAATAGGCGATATTTTTTAGCCACAGAAAATTATAATCAAGTATTATCTGAGAAAGACAAGATAATTACCTACGCTCAAGTTATAACTAAACCATTTGTTGCCGAAAAAAAAGCGTGGCCAATTCGTTGGATAGTTGTATTAGTTATAGTAACAAGCAGTTTGGTACTTTCAGTCATAGTGATATTTTTGATAGGCACATGGCGAAATACTTATTCAAAATTAAGTTAATTAATAAGTATATGCACTAAAAACAGGAGGTGTTTTTACCAGTCTATTAACTTGAACATAAGGCATATATAATTCCTAATAAATAGCACAATGTGCTTAAACTTACATACAATGAATTTATTACTCCGCAATATACATCGAGATAAAATGTTGTTTTATTCAATATCTATGCTATTTATCGTGTTAAACTCGGTGTTTATTGCTAATGAGATATACTATTTTAATCTTATTCCATTTTTTATACTTGTTATTTTTACAGTTTTTACGGCGATAGACAAATTAATGATAGCCACAACTTTTCTTGTCCCCATTTCCGTACCATTGTCGAAGTTAGTAAAGGGATTTTCTTTTGATATTACATTGCCTTCCGAGGCTCTAATTGTTGGAATTATGCTGATTTATTGCCTCAAATTACTGCATGACAGAGACTACGACAAAAAAATCCTGAGACACCCCATTACAATAGCAGTAATTATTAATTTGGCATGGATATTTTTCACATCGCTAACAAGCTCAATGCCTGTTGTTTCGCTCAAATTTTTTCTTTCTCGTTTTTGGTTTGTTGTGGTTTTCTTTATTCTCGGAGTTCCAATTTTTTCTAAATATAAAAATATAAAAATATGGATTTGGGCATACACAATTCCTTTGCTTTTTGTTGCTTTTTACACTTTTACGCGACTTTACGAGTTTGGTATCGAAAATAGAGTTCAAGCTCATTGGACTATTTTTATGCGCGACCATACTCTATACGGCTGCGTATTAGCATTTTTCATTCCAGTGATTTTTGGTTTTTTGGTTAGCAATAAATATAGTTTTAACAGAAAAATACTCATTTTTGCAACTCTCACTATTCTCATTACGGCAGTCGGACTGACATTTACTCGTGCGGCTTGGCTTAGCCTCATCGGAGCATTTGTTGTGTGGTTTCTGATTCGTATTAGAATTAAACTTAAATACCTGATATCCTTGATGGTTATGGCACTTGGAGTTTTGTTTATATATCAGTCCAATATTTTAATGTCATTAGAAAAAAACAAGCAAGTTTCATCTACAAATGTCGATACTCATATCAAGTCGATGTCAAATATTGCTACCGATGCCTCAAATATGGAACGTATAAATCGCTGGAAATGTGCGCTTAGAATGTTTGCAGAAAAGCCACTAACAGGCTTTGGACCTGGTACTTATATGTTTAAATACGCACCATTTCAACACTCGAATGAACGGACAATTATAAGTACAAATGCAGGAGACAGCGGAAATGCTCACAGCGAATTTCTTGGACCACTTGCAGAGTCGGGAATATTCGGAATGCTTTCGTATATTTTCTTAGTTGCAATAACTATAATAAGGGGCATAAAAATCTATTATTCGGCAGAAAATAAAGATATAAAAACTTTGTCATTGTCAATTTTACTTGGATTGATAACGTATTTTTTGCATAGTTTTCTTAATAATTACCTTGACACCGACAAAGCCTCTGCTCCGTTCTGGGCATTTATTGCTATGATTGTAGCGTTGGATATTTATCACGTACCACATAAGACGAAAAGCAGTAACACAAAACACTCATAGTACTAATAGAGTAGTTTTTGTGATAATTTAATTTTCAAATTACATAAAATTATAATTTTCAAGCGATAGCTAATTTTTAATTCTTAATCAGTCTATTTTATACTCATAAATAAAAAAAATCAAAACAAGTGTAATTGCCTATACATTAATCGCAAAAATTAGTTTTAATTTCAAAAAGGTTTTTTAATTTTGAAAAAAGTTGTGAAAATTATTTCATCGTCAACTTAAAATTAGCTGGCTTTGTTCATAAAAATCAATTCACATTGAAAAAAATAATTAAGGTCTAAAACCTAATTAATGTTGCTTACGCAATTCTGTAAAACTCGAACTATCAGCAAATTACAGACATGCAAATAAGTAAAAACTTTTGTATGAGTACTTATATGTTTTTTATGGGCGGCTGCGTGAACTTTCCGCTTGTAGTCGGCGTTTTAACAAAAAAAACTAATTCTAAACGGTCTCTGACCGAAATTATGTTTGCAAAAAGCAATCTTTCAATTGTTTAAGTAACTGCGTAAAGATAATCGACACTTTATAGTTGTTATTGATTTAAGTATTAATACAATACGTTTCTTAACGTGGTATTATGTGCATAAATACGATGCTAACTACAATTGTTAATTACGGAGTTTTTTTGATGTAACCTGCAATTGTCAGGTTATTAATGTTTTACAAAAACATAAACACACATGAAAACTATTTTTATTATCGGAGCCGGGCTTTCGACAACAAGTATGATTGATTATCTACTTGAGAAGGCTATAACATACAACTGGCACGTAATTGTTGGCGATATGTCCTTGGAGGTGGCGCAACGAAAGGTAGGAACGCATCCCAAAGGCGAGGCGATTGAGTTTGACATCAGTAACGAGATGCTGCGAATTGAACAAATTGGACGCGCAGACGTGGTTATTTCTATGCTTCCATCGTTTTTGCATCCGATTGCTGCAAAAACTTGCCTTGAACTTAAAAAGCACATGTTTTCAGCATCATACGTGAGCAAAGAATTTAAAAAAATGGACAAAGCCGTACGCAAGGAAGGTTTGTTGTTCTTGAATGAAATGGGTGTTGACCCAGGCATCGACCACATGTCGGCGATGAAAGTTATTAATAATATTAAAAAATTAGGTGGTAAAATGACTGCCTTTAGGTCGTTTACCGGCGGATTAATTGCTCCTAAATACGATAATAATCCTTGGAACTATAAATTTACTTGGAACCCTAGAAATGTCGTTCTTGCAGGACAAGGAACTGCTAAAGTCATTGATAATGGGTGCTATAAGTACATTCCGTATCATCAGCTTTTCAAACGAACTGAGCGTGTCGATGTTTTGCAATACGGTGAGTTTGAGGGCTATCCAAATCGAGACTCATTGATGTACCGAGAACTTTATAGCCTAGAAAATATACCTACAATGATTCGAGGAACATTGCGTCGCCCAGGATATTGCAAAGCGTGGGATATTTTTGTTCAACTTGGAGTTACTGACGATTCTTTTTCTATCAAAAACTCTGAAACTCTGACTTATAGAGAATTTTTTGAAACATTCTTGGAGGCAGATAGCAATTTGACAATGGAACAACGATTTGCTAAATTATTTAACCTAGAAAAGAACTCTACAATTTTGTATAAATTGCGATGGTTAGGGGTTTTCGATGATAAAATCATTGGCTTGAAAAATGCTACTCCAGCGCAAATTTTACAAAAACTGCTTGTCGAAAAGTGGAAGCTAGACGAGGACGATAAAGATATGATTGCTATGCAGCATCAGTTTGAATATGAGATAGATGGCAAAATTCATGGCATAAAATCTTCGATGGTTTACGAGGGTAAAGATAGCGTGCAAACCGCGATGGCGATTACTGTCGGGATTCCGGTAGCAATTGCTGTCAAACTATTTTTGACAGGTGATATTAAATTAGCAGGAGTACGAACTCCAGTTCACAAAATAGTTTATGAGCCGGTTTTAAAAGAGCTTGAAGAGTTTGATATTCGATTTATTGAAGAAGAATACGTGGTCGAATAGTAATATCGAAATTGGTGTTTTGTAATTATTGGTGTAACTTAATACCTGTTTTTAGATGTATAAATAATGCTACTTGTGTTGCTGTTTGATTCGTAAAATTACGATTGAATTGCAACGCGAGTAGCTTTTTTGAAAATGTAAAATCATAACTATATGAATAATGTCGAATTTGGCTCACAAGGAGAACAGATAGCAAGGCAAGAACTTGAGTCTAAAGGTTATACGATTTTGGAGATGAATTGGCGTTTCCGTCATAAAGAAATAGATATTATCGCGCGTAAAAATAAGGAGTTGGTTATTGTAGAGGTTAAAACACGTAGAAGTAATTATTTTGGTGAACCATATATGGCAGTAGATAGACGAAAGCAGCGTGAAATCATAGCAGCAACAAATGCCTATATAGAAAAATACGATATAGACTTAGAAGTACGCTATGATATTATTTCAATAGTCATAAATGACAAAAATCAAAATAAAATTACGCACTTAGAAGATGCCTTTTACCCAGAAGTTAATTGGTAAGGTCTAAGACCTATTTTTTATGAAACGTTTAAGCTGTGAATTAGCAACTTATGTTAATAAAAAGCGTAAGAACTTTTATATGAGTACTTAGATTGGTGCTACAAAGTTGATAAAACCGCAAAAACTATGACCAATTGTTAGCCAACAATGATAATCTTGGGTTGATAATAAGCTAATTACAGAAATGCCACCCGACACTTGAATATCAACATAATACTTTTAAAAATAATCCACTAAGTCCTTGAATAAAAACAAGTTAAAGAGTTCCATTTTCAATCCTAACAATAATATCCTCAATCATTGCATCTTCGCCCTCAGCATCGTATTCCGATTTTAGATTAGAGCCAAATAACCTAGCTATCGACTGCCAAAAAACCGCCGACAGCGCACCACGCAATTGTTTTATCACTTCGTATGACGTGTTACCAGTCTCTCTATCAACCAATTTAATCAGTATTCGCCCTTGTTTAAAAGTCAACTTTCTCAACCGACCCTCAAATTCTGCACGGAGTTCCTTTTCTTTTTTTTTCATGAATTTCTTTTTCTCTCGCTTTGTTTCAAGAGAATCAATTTGCGAATTTATTTCGTATAATTTTACTTTTATTATTTGCGAGTACGGATATACCTTTTTTACATAGCGAGCCAAACGTCCGTATTTTTTTCTCTGACGCTTGTTTTTAAACTTAAAAGGAGGACGAATTATAACTGCACGCAGATTAATATGTGGTACAGTATCACCATCAATCACCTTAACGGGTATGAGTGTTACATTGTCTGTTTTGAGTACATCTTGTGATTTTACAACATGGTTGACAAAAAAAACAAGAAATATTACTACGTGAACTGGCTTCATCTTGGCTTTTTTTAATAAATAAGAGTTTCTAAATAAACAACGCTTCTATGTATGTTAATGATTTGATTATGAGCTATATAGAATTACAATCAATCAGCACTTTGTGCATAACTACAACAAATTTTATGCAATAAATTTCTCAGCTTCATAAAGCAATATAATTGGTGTAAAATCTAAAGATTGGACATAAAATTTTGTATATTTGTTGATACAATATATATTTATAACGTCAGCACTCGTTGACACAATTGTCGTGTTGTTTCAAGCCACACCGACAATAATGATAATTTTTTTATGAATAAAACTCGAAATCGACTATCAGATTATTAATAAATAAAATTCACTTAGTGCCATGCACTTTTTAGGTTTGTTCATAAAAAATCAATTCACACTGAAAAGAAATATTCTTATGGTTTTTTATGGGCGGCTTCGGGCTTTCCGCTTGTAGTTGCCTCGTGGCTTGCGTTT
>JAOZMU010000118.1 GCA_029934165.1 Bacteroidales bacterium | reverse complement strand
AACTATAAGAATATTTCTTTTCGATGTGAATTGATTTTTTTTGTCCAAAGTCTAAATTTAGAGGAAGTAAAGATGTTACTTTTAGTCCGAATTCGGAATATATTATTTCAGGAAATAATAATAAAATCAAATTATGGAGTACATCAACAGGAATAGAAATAAAAACTTTTAATGAAAGTGATAATATTACTTTTAGTCCTGACGGTAAAAATATTATTTCAAAAACTAATGATGAAATGGTATTGTTGAACTCGGAGACAGGCGAGAATATCAGAAACTTTAAGGGGAGTAGTGACGCTGTTTACTTTGTCCCTGGCGGTAAGTATGTTGTTATCGGGCTGAAATTGTGGAATTTACACTCAGGGCAAGAGGTTAGAGAATTTAAAGCAGATAGTTACGGCTATGGTTATTCTGTTTGTCTCAGTCCAACAGGAAAATACATTGCTTCTGGAAATAATCTTACATCTTTTCGAGACAATATCATAGGTGTAAAATTATGGAATACTCAAACAGCAAAAGAAATTAGAACACTTAAAGGGCATAAAGATAATATAACTAGTCTTAGTTTTAGTCCTGATGAGAAATATGTTGTTTCCGGTTGTTGGGATGGTAAAATAAAATTATGGAATACTCAGACTGGACAAGAAATCAGAACTTTTGAACATCAATCCCGTGTAACTTCCGTAAATTTCAGTCCCGATGGTAAATTCATTATGTCTGGTAGTTGGGATGGAAGTGTGAAATTATGGGACACAGAAAGAGGAATCTTACTTCTTACTTTATATGGACTTAACAACTCAGAAGACTGGATTGCAGTTACTCCAGATGGAAAATTTGATGGTACGGAAAAAGGCATGGAATTACTTTACTATGTGCAAGGTATGGATATAATTCCACTTTCGAGCCTATACGAACAATACTATACGCCAAACTTACTCACAAGAGTTATGGCTGGTGAAGAATTTGGAGAACCTGAAATAAAAATTGATGATATAAAATTGCCACCACTTGTAAAAATAACCTCACCAACAACAGATGGAGATTTGCGAGGTTTGAAGCGTCGGAAAACAGGTGGTTTTAAAACATCAAACAAAGAAATACAAGTAACAGTAAAAGCAACAGACCAAGGCGGAGGAATTGATGAAATTCGTTTGTATGTGAACGGTAAACTTGCGCAAACAACACAACGTGGTTTAAAGCGTGTTGAAAAAAGTAATGATGTTAAAACAGAAACATTTACAATTTCGCTTACTAACGGAGAAAACAAAATAAAGGCAACAGCTTTTAGTAATCAAAGAACCGAAAGCATTCCCGAAGAAATAACTGTGTTTTATGAAGGAACAAATAAAACTGCAAATTTGCACGTGTTTGTAATTGGTATTGATAATTATAAGAATCCGAGATATAAACTTAATTACGCTTTGGCAGATGCAACAGCATTTAAAAAAGAAATAGAAAAGGGCAGTAATGATATTTTTGGCACTGTGAATATTACATTTTTAAAAGATGCCGAAGCTACACGAACAAGAATTTTGCAAGAGTTTGAAAATTACAAATCAAATGCAAAGCAAGAAGACGTTTTTATTTTTTATTATGCAGGTCATGGCGTAATGAGCGAAGAAGCTAAATCTCAATTCTACATTGTGCCTTACGATGTTACACAATTGTATGGCAGAAACGAAATGCTAAAAACAAAAGCAATTTCGGGTAATGAATTGCAAACATTTTCAACTGAACTAAAAGCACAAAAACAATTATTTGTGTTTGATGCTTGTCAAAGTGGTGGCATGACAGAATTGCTTGCTTCGCGTGGTTCGGCAGAAGAAAAAGCAATATCGCAACTTGCAAGAAGCACAGGAACTTACTGGTTAACAGCAAGCAACTCTGAACAATTTGCAACAGAATTTGCCGAGTTGGGGCACGGGTTATTTACTTATTGCGTATTGTTAGGACTGCAAGGACAAGCAGACGGCGGAAGTAAAGACAAAAAAATAACAGTCAAAGAATTGAGTTCGTTTTTAGATGACAAAGTTCCAGAATTATCGGAAAAACACAAAGGAGAAGCTCAGTATCCAAGCATTTATGGTTATGGCATGGATTTTCCAATAATAATTGTGAAATAAGTTGTGAACTACGTAATTAGCATACTTCAAAATGAAAACTAAAATTATAGACAAACAAATTGAGCCTATATTGCAACTTAGTTTGCAGGACAGAATTTATGCCTATCAGCTTCTTTGGCAAAGCATTTTAAAGGACGTGCAGATGGAAGAAATGCTTTTAACTGATGAACAAAAAACAGAAATTGACAGGCGTTTAGAGCGCATTGCCAACGGAGAAGCAAAAATGTTTTCGTGGGAAGATGTTAGGCAAGAAATAAAATCAGAGTTATGAGCAAGGTTGAATTAACTGATGATGCGAAGAAAGATATTCGTAAAAACGCCAAATATTACGAAGGTAAACAATCTGGTTTAGGACACGATTATTTAGATGAGGTTGGCAAGGCACTCGAAAGAATTAAGCAAAACCCAAGACAATTTCCACAAATATACAGAGAAGTCCGAAAAGCTTTAACAGGAAGATTCCCGCATCAGATATTGTTTATAATGAAAAGTGTTGGTGTGATAGTTTTTTCTATTTTCCATTCTAGTCAAAATCCAGAAAAATGGAAAAGCAGAGCTGATGAAGAATCGAAAAAATGATAGTCAAGTTTGCAAGCTTAATGCAAAAAAGACCTCTCCGCATCAGCAGGGAGGTTTTTATGTTCTAAAGCACGTCTCTTTTTCTTTGACAAAAATCATATTTTTTTAATGAGGTGTAACAAACAAAAAAGTTATTTTTACACCAAATTTCAAAAACAGTAGAGTTATGGCTGAAGATAAAATTAGAGAAAAATTGTTTACCGAATTTCCTGAGGTTTCTACCGAAGAATGGGAGAAAAAAATTCAGGTGGACTTAAAGGGTGCCGATTATGCTAAGAAGCTGATTTGGCGCACAAACGAGGGGCTTAATGTCCGTCCTTACTATCGGGCAGAAGACCTCGAAAACATAAACCACATAGAAGCATTGCCCGGAGAATTTCCGTATGTGCGTGGTACGAAAACAAAAAATAACGACTGGCATATCCGCCAAGATTTTGTTGTTGAAAATCCTGCGGAAGCAAACAAAAAAGCTCTCGACGTGCTTATGAAAGGCGTTGATTCTTTGTGTTTCCTCGTTTTCAACAAAGAATTTTCGGCAGACGATATGCGTGTCTTGCTCCAAGGAATTGAATTGTCGGCTATCGAAATTAACTTTTCGGCTTGCATCAATTCGCCAAAAATCTTAGGTCTTTTCATCGACGAGGTTAAAAATCGTGGATGCAAACCAGAAGACGTAAAAGGTTCAATTGATTATGACCCACTTGGTTATATGACTCTTACGGGCGAATGCTACGACAACGAAAAATGTTGCGGAATGCAAAAAGCAAAAGAACTGATTGAAGAAGCAAAAGCAACTCTTCCAAATTTCCGCCTTATTGCCGTGAACGGATATTTTATTCATAACAGCGGAGCATCTATCGTTCAGGAGCTTGGTTTTGCGCTTGCACAAGGAAACGAATATCTTGCTCGTGGAACAGAACAAGGGATTGATATTGATGAACTTGCAGGAAATATTCGTTTCAACTTTGCGGTTGGCTCAAACTATTTCATGGAGATAGCTAAGCTGAGAGCAGCAAGAATGTTGTGGGCAAAAATTGTAAAACAGTATAACCCAAAAACAGAAAAAGCGTGTCAAATGAACGTGCATTCTGTTACATCTCGCTGGAACAAAACAATTTACGACCCGTATGCAAACATGCTTCGCTCGACAACTGAGGCAATGTCGGCAACAATTGGCGGAACAGACTCGCTTACGGTTGAATCTTTTAACGCTGCGTTTGGCAAACCAACAGATTTCTCTGAAAGAATTGCCCGCAACCAACAAATTTTGTTGAAAGAAGAATCATATTTCGACCGCATTGTTGACCCATCGGCTGGTTCATATTATATTGAAAATCTTACTACTTCGGTTGCAGAAGAAGCTTGGAAACTTTTTGTTTCTGTGGAAGAAAAAGGCGGATATATTGCTGCTTTCAAAGAAGGTTTTGTGCAAAGCGAAGTCAAAAAAGTTGCTCAAAAACGCGACATGAACATCGCCACAAGAAGAGAAATCTTCCTTGGCACTAACCAATATCCAAACTTCAACGAAGCAATTAAAGACGATGTTGATTTTGGTGTTTTAAACATGAAAATGCCAACTGCAAAAAACCCAATTGCAGAGCCGTTGAAAATGTACAGAGGCGCACAAGCGTTTGAAGAACTGAGACTTAGCACAGAAAACCATACTCATAAGCCAAAAGCATATATGTTTACTTACGGCAACTTGGCAATGAGAAGAGCAAGGTCTATGTTTGCAAGCAACTTTTTTGCATGTGCAGGATACGAGGTTGTGGATAACTTAGGTTTTGAGTCTGTAAATCAAGGCGTTGAGGCATCAATCAAAAACGAAGCTGATATAGTTGTAGTTTGTAGCTCGGACGACGAGTACGCTACAATTGTTCCAGAAATCTACGAAAAACTTAAAGGCAAAGCAACCGTTGTTGTTGCAGGAAATCCGAAAAATTGCATAGACGACCTGAAATCAAAAGGCATTGAGCACTTTATCCATGTACGCACAAACGTATTGGAAACGTTGCAAAATTTTCAGACAATTCTCGGAATAAAATAGCAACTCGTTTTTTGTGTCTATAAAATTGTAGCATAAATTAATAAAATAATGAATCACGTAACCAAATATTTAACCGAACTATTTTCGCTCACAGCAGAAATGTCGCCGTATCTTTTGCTCGGCTTTCTGATTGCTGGCGTGCTGCATGTTTGGTTTCCGCGCAAAAAGATTGTGCAATATATGGGAAGCGGTTCGTTGCGTTCTGTCGTGAATGCTGCTTTGCTTGGTATTCCTTTGCCGTTATGTTCTTGTGGGGTTATTCCAACGGGAATTTCTTTTAATAAAAACGGAGCATCAAAAAGTGCAACGGTTTCGTTTCTTATCTCGACTCCACAAACGGGTGTCGATTCGATACTGATAACCTATTCGTTACTAAATTTGCCTTTTGCGTTGTTTCGGGTGCTTGTTGCATTGGTTACGGGTGTTTTTGGCGGATTGCTGACAACAAAACTTAATGCTCAGGAAGAAAAAACGGCAACGGCAACGACAACCAAAGAAATAACGGAAGAAGACAATAGAAGCATAAAACAAAAAATTAGCGAAATGTTTCGTTTTGCTTTTTTTGAGTTTATGCAAGACATAGCAAAATGGCTAGTAATTGGGCTTATGATAGCGGCTCTTATTGCGGTTGTTGTGCCAGATAATTTTTTTGAATTATACATAGGAAACAAAATGCTGAGTATGTTGCTAAGTTTAGTCGCAGCAATTCCGCTATATGTTTGTGCCACAGGCTCTGTGCCGATTGCAGCCGTTCTGATTGCAAAAGGGCTTTCGCCGGGTGCAGCACTTGTTTTTCTTATGGCTGGTCCTGCAACAAACGCCGCAACAATGACCGTTATTGGCAACTCGATGGGACGAAAAACGCTTGTCGCATACCTAACGTCAATAATTATTGGTGCATTGGCTTTTGGTTCAATTATAGATTATGCTTTGCCTGCCGAATGGTTCGCAATTGCAAAAGGAGATGGAGTTCACACTCATAGCGTTTTGCCAGAATGGGTTAATACTGTTTCGGCAATAATTTTTTCTGCTTTAGTTGCTATTGCCCTAGTGCAGAGATATTTCCTTTCGAGCAAACATACACACGACACAAAAACAGAAGAACATTCCGACATGAAAAATACTACTGTGATTGTAAACGGAATGGAATGCAAACATTGCAAAGCCAACGTTGAAAACAATCTTATTAAAATAGACGGAGTAGAAAAAGTGGAGGCTGACATAAAAACAATGACAGTTAAAATTTCGGGCGATGAAATAAACCTCGACGAAATAAAATCCACCGTAGAATCTCTTGGATATAAATTCAAAGGAGAAACTCCGCAACAGTAACAATTTCGATAATAGAAAAAACAAAATAATATGAGACCCAGTTTTAAAAACGAAGATTTTAATTCAATTCGGTCAGAAGAAGCTCAAGACAAATCGTGGTTAGAGCAAAATACGGCAGATTGGATTACGCCAGAACAAATTCCTGTTAAACCTGTGTTTACGAAGGACGACCTCGAAAACATGGAGCATTTGAACTACGGAGCAGGACAAGCACCATACTTGCGTGGACCTTACTCGACTATGTATGTTATGCGCCCATGGACAGTTCGCCAGTATGCAGGTTTCTCGACAGCAGAAGAGTCAAATGCTTTCTACCGCAGAAACTTAGCAGCAGGACAAAAAGGTCTTTCCGTAGCGTTTGACCTTGCAACTCACCGTGGTTATGACTCTGACCACCAACGCGTTGAAGGCGATGTGGGAAAAGCAGGTGTTGCCATAGATTCAATCCTCGACATGAAAGTTTTGTTCGACCAGATACCGTTAGACAAAATGTCTGTTTCTATGACAATGAACGGAGCTGTTCTTCCAATTATGGCTTT
This sequence comes from Bacteroidales bacterium, assembly GCA_029934165.1. Taxonomy (GTDB): domain Bacteria; phylum Bacteroidota; class Bacteroidia; order Bacteroidales; family JAOZMU01; genus JAOZMU01. Next base: position 1,859 of record JAOZMU010000118.1, on the reverse strand, counting down.
CTACATTGTTGCAGGACTTGAGCAAGGAGCAAAACTTGAACAACTTAGCGGAACAATTCAAAACGATATTCTTAAAGAGTTTATGGTGCGTAACACTTACATCTACCCACCAGAATTTTCAATGAGAATTATTGCTGATATTTTTGAATTTACATCGCAAAAAATGCCGAAATTTAATTCGATTTCAATTTCGGGATACCACATGCAAGAGGCTGGTGCAACGGCAGATATCGAGCTGGCATATACTTTGGCTGATGGTCTTGAGTACCTACGCACAGGTGTAAACGCAGGAATGGATATTGACTCTTTTGCGCCTCGTTTATCGTTCTTTTGGGCTATTGGAATGAACCACTTTATGGAGATTGCAAAAATGCGTGCTGCACGTATGCTTTGGGCAAAAATCGTGAAACAATTCAACCCTAAAAATCCAAAATCGCTTGCGTTGAGAACTCACTCGCAAACTTCTGGTTGGAGTTTGACTGAGCAAGACCCGTTTAATAACATCGGTCGTACTTGCGTTGAGGCAATGGCTGCGGCTCTTGGGCACACACAATCGTTGCACACAAACGCACTTGACGAAGCAATTGCTTTGCCAACAGATTTCTCTGCACGTATTGCTCGTAACACTCAGATTTACATTCAAGAAGAAACAAATATTTGCAAATCGGTTGACCCTTGGGCTGGCTCTTACTATATTGAGAAACTGACTCAGGAAATTGCATACAAAGCTTGGGCATTGATTCAGGAAGTTGAGTCGCTTGGCGGAATGGCAAAAGCAATCGAAACAGGAATTCCAAAAATGCGTATCGAAGAGGCAGCGGCTCGTAAACAAGCTCGTATCGACTCAGGAAAAGATACAATTGTTGGTGTGAACAAATATCGTCTCGAAAAAGAAGATCCAATTGATATTCTTGACGTTGATAATACGGCGGTTCGTATTTCGCAAATCGAAAGATTAAATAAACTTCGTGCAGAACGCAACGAAGACGATGTGAAAGCTGCCCTTGCTGCTATTACAAAATCTGCCGAAACAGGCGAAGGAAACCTTCTTGAGCTGGCTGTTGATGCTGCTCAAAAACGTGCTACTCTTGGCGAAGTTTCTGACGCTTGTGAAGCTGTTGCAGGACGCTACAAAGCTGTTATTCGTTCTATTTCTGGTGTTTATTCGGCAGAATCTAAGGACGATGCAGAATTTAAAGCTGCTCAGGATCTTTGCGCTAAGTTTGCAGAACAAGAAGGTCGTCAGCCTCGTATCATGATTGCAAAAATGGGACAAGACGGACACGACCGTGGCGCAAAAGTTGTTTCGACTGGTTATGCCGACATAGGATTTGATGTTGATATTGGACCACTTTTCCAAACACCAGAAGAGGCTGCAAAAGACGCAGTTGAAAACGATGTTCACATACTTGGCGTATCGAGCCTTGCAGCAGGACACAAAACACTTGTTCCACAAGTAATTGCAGAGCTTGAAAAACTTGGACGCGATGATATTATGGTCGTCGTTGGCGGAGTGATTCCTCACCAAGATTACCAATATCTATACGATGCAGGCGTTGTAGGTATCTTTGGCCCAGGAACATCAGTAAGCACAGCAGGACGCAAAATCCTTGAAGTACTAACACAAAAAGATGAGGCGTAAGCGCTGAATTGAAATAAATAAAAAATCCCTCGCAGGCGCGGGGGATTTTTTTTTGATAATTTCAATGTGATTTATTCAGATTCTTTTGCTTTTGCTTCAACTCCATCTTGATAATAACATCTTTTTATCCAGTTTTTTCCATCTTTTTTATATGAAACATACAATCGGCTACCCGTCTAAAGTTGGACAAATTTTGTATATTTGAGTAAACCCAATA
>JAOZMU010000117.1 GCA_029934165.1 Bacteroidales bacterium | reverse complement strand
GTGATAGGTTTTCTAAAATGGAAACAATTGAGCTTGAGAGTTGCGAATTTGAAATCCAACAAAAAGCTATTTCTGATGTTCGGGCGGGCTATCCTGTAACGCTAAATAGCACTCCGATATTTTCTACTGTGAGAGAAATACTTGTTGAATATCAAAATCATACATATTCTTACCGAGCAAAATATACAATTTACGATGCGTTTTTTTTCTTACTTTTACTTGCTTTCATAACTGGAAATGTTGGGTTGTTTAAAAAAAATGACCCCGAGTTAGTCTTTTCATTGGCTATTATTAGCACTGTTTTCGCTTTGATTTCTGGTTTATTAATGCTAAATTCGTGATACACAAAAAACTAACATAATGAATGATAGACTGATACCGATGTCGCCAAATCAAAAAGCTATTTGGTTTGAACATAAAATGTACCCAACAATTCCGATTCACGTAATCGGTGGCAATGTAGTTATTCGAGGAAAAGTTGACCCACAACTGTTCAATTTAGCTATAAATCATGTTGTTAACCAAAGCGATTCGTTAAGAATAAAAGTGCATGAAATTGATGGGCAACCTTATCAAGAATTTGTACCAAAATTGGATTATAATACCGAGTTTGTTGATTGTTCTAACGAAGAAAATCCTGAACAGGCGGCTAAAAAATGGTTGCAAGATGCTTTTGGGAAACCATTTGATATTGAGAACGATGTGCTTTTTCAGTTTGCGTTAGTTCGTGCATCGGACGACTTATCTTTTTGGTTGGTAAAATGGCATCATTTGGTCAACGATGGCTGGGGTATTGCAATGAATATCAAAAGAGTAGGTGAAGCATATACGCATTTTGCACAAGGCAGCGAACCAGACGAAACTTCGTTTTCTTATGAGACTTGTGTGCTTGATGAAATTAAGTACCTCGGCTCTGCTAACGCTCAGAAAGACAGAGACTATTGGGTTAAAAAATTTACTCCAATTCCGGAACAATTGCTGCTTCCGCATCATAAAAATCAATATCCGCAAGATGTTATTCCGAGTGAGCGCGAGTCGTTTTGGCTAAAAAGTGCGTTTTATGCGGAATTAAACCAACTTGCGAAGTCTCAAAAAGTATCTATTTTTCATGTTTTTATTGGGCTTTTATACACATGGTTTAGTCGCGTCAACGATAAAAAAGACATGGTTATTGGTTTGCCAATATTGAATCGCACCAATAAAAAAGCAAAACAAACTTTGGGGTTGTTCATCGGAATTTCGCCTTTACGAATCCAAGTTTCTGAGGAAATTTCGTTTGCCGATTTATTGACTTATATAAGAAATTCTTTGCGCGAAGGTTATAGGTATCAGCGACTTCCTATTAATGAAATTAATATTGCGATTGATAAATCTGGGCAAAATATTACTCAGCAATTGTTTGATATTGAGCTTTCGTACGAAAAACACGATTATAATACTTCTTTCGATGGTGCGAAGTCTAAATCGGCTGCTTTCACTAACAAAATAGAACAGACTCCGCTCGTAGTATTTATCCGCGAATTTCATCAGGGTGAGGATGTTAGAGTCGATTTTGATTATAATTTTGCATATTTTACTGCCGAAGAAATCTGCGGAATAAGCCAAAATGTCAAAATCCTTCTCGAAAGAATTGTCGAAAATCCGAACAAAAAATTGATGGATTATGACATATTAACCAACGAAGACCGAAATAAAATTCTTTTTGAGTTTAATAGTACGGATACTGAATATTCTATTAACGAAACAATTTGCCAACTTATTGAAAAACAAGTTGTTAATAGCCCTGACTCAGTTGCTTTTCAAATAGAAAATAGAAAATATACATATAAAGAATTTTGGAATAAAGTTAATTCACTTGCGTATTATCTTGTGGAAAATAATGTCAAAGAGGGACAATTTATTCCAATAGTTGCGTATAAAAACATCGAATTACCAATCTCAATAATTGCTGTCCTGAGAACTGGAGCTGCATTTGTACCGATTGACCCATCGTTGCCAAAAAAACGAAAACACGAAATATTTAATGATACAAATTCTCATATAATACTCACAACTAATAATTTAAAAACTCGCCAACTACCAAACATTGAGCAAAAAATAGTTATTGTTTCTGAGGTTGCCAATTATTCTGGAACTACAAATGACAATTCGAATATTAACTCTGCAATATACGCAATTTATACATCTGGTTCTACAGGAAAGCCCAAAGGAACAATAAATTTACATAAGGGAATTTCCAATCGTTTTCTCTTTATGAACCAAAAATTTGGCTCGAATAACAAAGAAACTGTTCTTTTAACAACCAATCCGGCTTTCGATTCGGCTGTTTGGCAGTTGTTTTGGCCATTAATAAATGGTGCAAAATGCGTAATTACCGATGAAATGCGTTTTAATGCAGCAGGTACTGTTAGTGTTATTTTTGAGCATAATGTTTCCTTCATTGATTTTTCACCATCGGTTTTTGGTGTTATTGTTGACTATTTATCCGAAAATCCTGAATCGCGCATAAAACTAAAATCGCTTCGTCAAATCATATTAGGAGGCGAGGCAATTATTCCTTCTCACGTCAAATTATTTCGGTCTTGGTTTCCGGCGATAAATATTGCAAATGCTTACGGACCAACCGAAACATCTATTGGCACAGTGTTTTACGATATTGAATCTCAAATTCCACAAGTAATTCCGATTGGAAAACCAATAAGTAATGTTTACACTCTAATTTTGGATAAACAGCAAAAACCTGTACCACTTGGAGTTAGTGGTGAGTTGAATATTGGCGGTATGTGCGTAGGTAGTGGATATTTGCAAAATCAAGAGTTAACAAAAAAATTGTTTAGGAATCCCGAAATTTCTGGTTTTGATAAAGGTATTTTTTATAGAACTGGCGATTTGGCAAGTTATGCATCAGATGGAAATATTTTGTTTCATGGCAGAATAGATTCGCAATTGAAAATACGTGGCTTCAGAGTTGAGCCTGACGAAGTTACATCTATATTACGTTCGCATTCAGATGTGAAAAATGCGATTGTTGTCGCACATAAACCCAAAACTAACTTAACCCAGCTAATAGCTTATTATTCAGCCAATAAAGAACTTTTGCCAACGATTTTAGAAAAGTTTTTGGCAGAGGTTTTACCAGCCTACATGATACCAGCCGGCTTTGTTTTTGTGAAAGAAATACCGATTTCAAAAAGTGGAAAGGTAGATGTTTCAAAACTTCCAGCAATCAAGGATATTGTCGGTATAAACCCATTAAATGAGTATGTTGAGCCAACAACAGAAATGGAAAAAAATCTTGCAAAAATTTGGTCAGAAATTCTTGCCGTTCCAAAAATTGGTATTCACGATGATTTTTTCAAATTAGGAGGTCATAGCCTTATTGCTACGCGAATTGTTTCGCGATTACTACGTTTTCATTCGATTGAAATTAAATTGCGAGATATTTTTAATACGCCTACGATTTCGTGTCTATCTAAAAAAGCGAAAATTGTAACACGTAAAACTACCGACTATATTCCGACACTGCAAAAAGCAGATTATTATCCAGTTTCTCATGCGCAACGAAGATTGTGGGTTTTGTATAACTTTGATTTAGTGCAGACTGCCTATAATATGTCTGCCTGCTTCCTCCTGAAAGGCGATTTGAATTATATCGCGTTAGAAAAATCATTTAATGCTATAATACGAAGACACGAAATATTGCGCACGTATTTTAAATCAAATAATGGCGAGCTTTTTCAAGTTGTTTCTGACGAAGCAAATTTGCAAATCAAAAATGTCGATTTGCAGGTTTCTGTTAGTCAAACTTCGGAAAATGCAGCGATAGATGAGTATTTTGAGTCCGAAGAAATTGCGTTTAATCTCGAAGACGCACCTTTGTTTCGGGTTAGTTTACTGAAACTTACGGATAACTCTAAGGCTCTGGTATTTAATATGCACCATATCATTTCTGATGGTTGGTCGCTAGATGTTTTTGTCAAAGAATTGTCAGTATTTTATCGTAAATTTATACAAGACGAACAGTTATCTTTAGCCGATTTTGAAATAAAAAATCCGCCATTACGCATTCATTACAAAGACTTTAGTGTTTGGCAAAACAAGTTTTTACAGAATACAGCTTTGGTTAAATCTGCGCGTAAATTTTGGCTAAATATGTTTGCAGACGACATTCCAGTATTAAATTTGCCTACGGATTTTTCAAGACCAGTAGAACAAAGTTATAAGGGAAAATACTTTTCCTTTTCTTTAACCGACAAACAAACATTTGATATTCAACAATTTGCTCGTAAAACCAAAACGAGCTTGTACATGAATCTTTTAGCGATGATAAAAACCCTACTTTATCGCTATTCTGGTCAAAAACAGCTTGTTATCGGTTGCCCTGTGGCAGGAAGAAACCACGATGAGCTGGAAAATCAAATGGGTTTATATATTAATACTCTTGCAATAAAATCCGAAATTAATCCTGATGCTTCTTTCGAGGATTTTCTGGAAACAATAAGAGAATTAACAACACAATCGTTTGAATATCAGACATATCCGTTTGATAAATTGGTAGATGAATTAGATATAGAGCGAGATACAAGCCGAAATCCATTGTTCGATGTGATGGTTGTTTTGCAAAACACTCCTCCAACTGCACTTGAATTGGAAGGCATTGATATTCAGCGTATTCGTACTGGTCAAGATGTTAGTACTTTCGATTTGACATTTTATTTTACAAAAATAGAAGGTCAAATAAAAGTTGATATTGAATATAGTTGTGATTTGTTTTTGCAAACTCGAATAGAGCTTATGAGTCAGCATTTTAGCCATCTTGTTGACGATGTTTTGAAAAATCCGAAACAAAAAATATCTAATATTAATATTCTGGCAGAAGAGGAGAAACAAAAACTGCTACAATTCTCACAAGGTAAGCAAGTTGACTTTCCGTTAGAAAATTCTCTTGTAGATTTGTTTATTGAGCAAGTAGAAAAAACTCCTGAAAGAATAGCAATTGTCTCCGGTGCTAAAGAGCTAACATACAAAGAATTATATGAGTTTTCTTCAAATATCGCATTTGAAATTCAAAATCGGATTCAGATAAATCAAAATTCGCGAATAGCACTCTATTTGGATAAAAGTGAATTAATTGTTTGTGGTATTTTTGGCGTATTAATGGCGGGAGCTGCCTATGTGCCAATAATGCCAGATTATCCTGCGGAAAGAGTTAAATTTATGGTTGCAGACAGTGTTTGTTCTGCAATTCTGACTGAGGATATATACGCAGATGAATTACGAAATAATAGTGATTATCCTATAATTGTTGCGGATAAATTAAGTTATGAGAAGAATATTAGCTTTAATATTCCGACAATAGACTCCAGTAAATTAGCGTATGTTATTTATACTTCTGGCTCGACAGGAACACCAAAAGGAGTTGCAGTTTCGCACCGCTCGGTAGTTAATTTGGTATATTTACTCAGAGATTTGATTTATGCCGATGACGAAATTTTGCGCGAACCACTATTAACAGATTTCGTTTTTGACTCATCTGTTCACGAAATTTTTGGTGCCATATTGTCTGGCAACGAATTACATATTATTGCTAGTGATGTTCAGAAAGATGGATTTAAGTTAAATGATTACGTAAATAATTGTAAAATTGATACTATTCCAGCCGCCCCATCACTGCTATCTATGCTGATAGAAGCACGAAAAACAACCACGAAAAATTACCCAGTTAAGAACTTTTTGATTGGAGGAGATGTTCTGACACCAGAATTAGTCAAAGAATTTTATTCGATGCCGGATAACACTAACTCGTTATTAGCCAATATGTATGGTCCTACCGAGGCAACAGTTGAGGTTTCGGTTTACGACTGTAAAAATCATACCGGCATGGAAACAGTTTCAATTGGTAAACCTCTGGATAACACAAGTTTATATATTCTTGACAATGAATTAAACTTGCTACCAATTGGCATTCAAGGCGAGTTATACATTGGAGGCGAAGGAGTTACAAATGGTTATTTGAACATGCCAGAATTGAATTCCGAAAAATTCATTGAGAATCCATTTGCTCATGGTTCAAAAATGTATCGTACTGGAGATGTTGCGATGTGGGCAGCAGATGGAAATATTTTGCTCTTCGGCAGGTTAGATTTTCAACTAAAAGTACGCGGTTATCGTATTGAACCATTGGATATTGAACAACATATTCGTAATACAGGTTTAGTTGACGATGTAGCTGTGGTTGCAAAAAAGTCTGAAAAATCTGATGAATTAATTGGATTTGTCGTTGGTTGTGAGAATACTCATGACCTTGAGATAGAGCTGATGAAAGTTTTACCGAGATATATGATTCCTACTCAATTTATTGTAATAGATAGTATTCCATTGGCTACATTTGGAAAAATAGATAGAAAAAAACTCTCTGAAACCAAGATTTCAAACTTGGCTCCTAAGCGTGAAATTAAAGCTCCAACCAACGAAATAGAAATTGAGTTGCTGGATATTTGGCGAAATACCCTTGATATTGAAGAGATTAGTATTGATGATAATTTCTTTGAGATTGGTGGACACAGCCTAAAAGCCACTCGATTAGTATCGCAGATTGTTTTGAAGATGAAAACAGAAATCGAGCTTAGAGACGTATTTACAAACCCGACAATTCGTATGTTAGCCCTTGTTATTCAGGCAATTAGATGGACAAACCAAGATTTTGATATAGACGATAGTTTTGAAGAAATAATTATTTGATAAAAGTCTTAAAAGCATGGCGTTAAATTATATTTGGGTATTTTTCATTTTGGTTGCTTTTGCTACCGCATTAATACGGCTCATTGTTTTTCAAGACTTAGAAGTTTTTCCGGAGGTGATTAAAAAAACTTTTGAAATGGCTTCCGTAGGTTTTGATATTTCGATAGGCTTGACAGGAGCTTTAACTCTTTGGCTAGGAATAATGAAAATCGGAGAGCGAGGCGGAGCTATACAGTTGTTTTCGAGGTTAATAAATCCATTTTTTCGTAAACTTTTTCCGGAAATTCCGCCAAATCATCCTGCGTCTGGCTCGATAGTTATGAATCTGGCAGCCAATATGTTAGGGCTTGACAATGCAGCAACCCCTCTCGGATTAAAAGCTATGAAAGAGTTGCAATCTTTAAACCCAAAAAAAGATACGGCATCGAATGCCCAAATTATGTTTCTGGTTCTTAACACTTCTGGCTTAACACTTATTCCTATTTCGATTATGGCAATTCGTGCCAAAGCTGGAGCGGCAAATCCTGCGGATATTTTTATCCCAATCCTACTTGCTACTTTTGTTTCGACAATTGCAGGTTTGATTGCCGTTTCTATTGTACAGAAAATCAACCTGTTTAGTAAAGTTATTCTCGTTTATTTGGGTGGTTTTTCTGCGCTTGTTTTTAGCATGATTTGGTATTTTTCTACCTTGCCAAAAGAAAAACTAGCACAGATTTCTGCCGTTGGTAGTAGCGTTATTCTATTCGGAATAATTTCACTTTTCGTAATTTTAGCCATAAGAAAAAAAATTAATGTTTACGAAGCTTTCATTGAGGGAGCAAAAGAAGGTTTTGATGTTGCAATTCGTATTATTCCGTATTTGATAGCCATTTTAGTTGCCATTGGTGTTTTTCGTGCTGCCGGCTGTATGGATGTTGTTGTTTTGGGTATTAAATTGATGTTTGAGCTTTTCGACGTGCAAACAAATTTTGTCGATGCTTTGCCAACGGCTATAATGAAGCCTTTAAGTGGCGGCGGGGCTCGTGGAATGATGGTCGAGGCAATTGATAACTTTGGCGTAGATTCGTTTGTAGCTCGTTTATCTTCGACGTTTCAGGGGACTACGGATACGACATTTTACGTGCTTGCCGTGTATTTTGGCTCAGTCGGAATACGCAAAACACGTCATGCTATTGCCTGCGGATTAATTGCAGATTTGGCAGGAATTATTGCAGCAATTTTCATCGCCTATCTTTTCTTTGGCTGAGCCTTAACGTTCTTTAACGTCTTTTAAGACTACTTAACAGGAAATTGACATACTTTTGTAATACAAATTTATAGGTAATTATTGTGAGATTTTGAACAAAACAATTTATGTTTTGTAAGCGCGAAATACAAAATTCGCGCGAAATGGTTTAGGTTAATGAAAAAGGCTGCCCAGTTTTGGTGCAGCCTTTTTGTTTATGGCAATCTGTACAGACGAATTCAGTTAATAAGATTTGTAAAAATAAAAGTGCATTCGACTGTAAATAAGCATTTTAATAAAACACCGTTATTTTTTAATGAATTGATTATAAGCAACATAACTTTATAAACCTAATTCACATATTAAATATTCCTCATCGCTATCAATAACTGTGCCGTTTGAAATTTTATATAGGTTGACTTATACCAATATGTATGAAATTTTAAAATTACGCTTTGTAAACGCCTGTAAATCAACACCTTGCAAAACCCGCAAAAATTATTTAAACTACTGATTATTAGAGCAATATGTTTTTATACATTGGAAATGTCATACACATTGGAATAAACCATGCATTTTTATCGGCATGTTTCATATAACAAAAATAAACTTTACACTTTTTACCGAT
>JAOZMU010000116.1:2031-8603 GCA_029934165.1 Bacteroidales bacterium | reverse complement strand
CTTATCAAGAAACTGGTCAAATGTACACATCCTTTTCGTTTCTTCAATGTTTATGAGAACCACCTCTCAGATTTTTTTTGCCTGCCTAACTGATTGTCCGCATGACGCGATATCAAGTTCGGGGCAATAAGAGACATACATACCCCCCTCTTTCCATATTTCTTCTGTCAGTCTGATTTTCATATTTTTTTTCCTTAAACAAGATTCATACTCCCGAGCCTTCAGTCACCCGGCGGATCAGCCTTTTTCAGTCTCTCTGAAGCATCATCCCCACTTTGCCGGTCCTTATCACCTGGCCGGCAGACACAGATATTTCCATGTTGCACTGAATCGGTCTGTTGTCCAGCAGGCGCAATGTGCCATGCAACTGCTGAAGAAGATGAAGTCTGCTGACAGGGCTTATTCCGATAAGAGGACCTGCATCTGCGACAATCAGTATCATAACTCATTAATCCCCAGTTCTTCTTCCAGATCCTCAGGCGGATAATCTGCCGCCGGTATTCCTGCCTCACCTAAGACTTCCATGAAATTTTCAATGGACAGATCTGCTATCTTTGCTGCCCGTGACATCGTGACAATATCTGACTCAAACAGGTGGATTGCCACTGCCCTGTTTATGCCGTATGTGAGCAATCGTTCATCAAAAGGTATTGTAAGGAATGTCGGACGGTCATGTTTTGTTATTAAGGCAAGATTGCCTTTTTCTGTATCATGAACAAGCTCGTCAATGTGCTGGCAGAACTCATTTGTCGAATAAATTCCAAGTGTTTTCATGTTGTTACCCTTATCAGATGGCAGGTCATCCGAAAGCCGCCTCATCAGACAGCCTGTTGAAAGAAATGGGGTATCATCGCAGACCTCTTTATGACAGCAGGCATTTCATCAGGGCAGATACTCCAAAGAAATCCACGCGTATTGCTTCCGGGCTTTGCCGGTGTTCACTCCCCGATGTCAACAAAGATCGGGATCACCCTCACGCCGCTCTCCTTATGCGTATAGGTCTTTTCGTACTTTTCACGGGCCGCATCGTCAATATATTCCACAAAAAAAACCAGCGACACCTCGGCAAGCCCGAGGTCTTTGCCATACAGGGCCGCCTGGTCCAGGGCCTCCTTATATCCCCTCTCATGGGTGTAGGATTTGAGCTCCAGGGCGTATGTCCGGTCTGCGTACCTCACGATAAGATCAACCTTGCCATTGCCGGTGGGAAATTCGGGCCATACACGGGCATACTGAGTTTCCAGAAAATCGCACAGCCACCGGTACAGGCCGAAATGATACACAGCCTCGCATATTCTCAGATCCTTCCGCCTGGGCGCGTCTTTCAGCAGCCATTCGCGGTTCTTTCTCAGATGGTTCTGAAACCGCCGCATCAGGTTCGGGATGTTCAGGCTTTCGTCGCTGACCGTGTCACTCAGGTCCTCGAACGGCTCGAACATTTTTCCCATCTCTCCGAATATTTCACGGGAGAAGTGGTTGAACAGGCGTTTCTGGACAAAGGGACACGCGAATCTTGCATAATAGTCGGTTCCGTTCTCTGTCTCATAAGAGATGACTCCGTTCATGTAAAGATAGTTGAGCAGGCTGTCATCATAAGTGAATTCAGTTTTTTTCACTGTTCTGAACAGTTCCAGGATCACAAATTTGTACGGTTCCCTCCCGGCCTTGCTGACAATGTTCAGGATATTGTTGTTGGGGAGCGCCTTGACCGCGGCCGCGCTGACGATCTCGAAATTTCTAGCGGAAAACGGTTCCGGGAAATTTTTATTATAGGTTTCCGTGACAAGCTCGCCAAACCAGCAGGTCAGGCCCGGCTGTCCCCGGGTTTCATCATGTATCCGCCGGATCACATCAGGCATGATCTGCTGGCCGCTCTCCTTTTCATAGTCTGCGAACATCTCCTCTGTCTCCCTGTAGGTCAGGTTGGGAATATGCACGCTCCGCTGGACATTGAAGGGCGAACCTGTGACATTTTCGATCCCGAGTACGCTTCTGACCCCGATCAGGGCCAGGCCGTGAAGCAGACAGGTTTTCTCTTCTGACGGAAGCCCTGGCTGGTTCTTCCGTCTCATATACATATCCCTGAATTCGTTTGCAAATTTGTTGATAAAATCCTCTCCGAGCGCGTCAAATTCATCCAGTATCAGTATCACAGGTTTTGAAAAACAGCGCTTTGTGAAAACGCTGTACAGCATATCCCATTCCCTGATATCCGGCAGGTCTTTCTCAAACCACTCGCTGAGGCATCGCACGAAAAATTTCAAAACTCTTTCTTCTGATTTGATCTCTTTTGCGGACTGCATTGTGATGATGCCTGCCTCAAAATCCCCCTGCTCCCTGATGCGGCTCACAACCTGCTGCATCACCCAGGTCTTACCTGTCTGACGGGGTGCCCAGACTGTGATGTAATGGCCGCCCTCCAGGGGATCATGGCCTGTGAGTTCGTCATAAGCCCTGTCAGTCAGCGCTTTGCGGGGAGCGTGGTAATGAAGTCTTGTATTGACAGGACCGTAAGATGAGAATTTTCGCATTTTTCTGCTCCTTTTTATGGTTTCAGGAAATATGACAGCGGATATGAGGATTAAACGGATATCGGTCCGCCGTCATTCGTCATTTTTCGGGAAAATCCGTTTAATCCTCCCAATCCGCTGTTATTTTTCAGAACCACAGAATCCGTCATCAGGGCAGATATTCATGGGGAATCCATGCATACTGCTTCTGAGAAGCTCTCAGCTGAACTTTGCCCCGTTTCGGAAGCGGCTGTTCTAAGGAAAAGAAATAGAGAATGGGTTTGCCCGTATCCCTGTAATTAATGACCTGATCTTCCGGGTCCCAGTCTTCCGGCAGCTTAAATGAGAGAACCCTTTCTTTGGTGACCTGCTCAAGAAACACAATCCGTTCCTGGAGATATTTACGGTAAAGTTTCCGCCTGCTGGGATTCCTGATATCATCCTGAAGATCATTCAGGCTTTTTCTCAGAAATGGTGAATGAACAGGGATGCCGATTTTTTTATGGATGAATTCGGCAATATTCTCATCTGGTCCAATTTTGTCCCTGGTCAGTGCCTTCACCACCTTGATCACGGTTTTTACGAATTCCTCCTCTGTCGAGGGATCATAGAATCTGATCGCGTCGGAGAGCTGCTGCATCTGAACCTTCAGGGCTTCGATATCATTCTTTTTTATCAGCACCTTCTCATACAGTTGTTTGTGCCCGCAGCGATTTTTTTCATTCACATAGCCGATATCGCAGATCTGCACAGCCCGGAACACATCCGGGTTGATGCCATAGCGTTCCAGCATCTTCTGGGAAAATACGCCCTTGTACATATCGGTCATACCGCCGGCACTGTCAGCGCTTTTGGCTGTGCGAGGCACTGTTTTCCTCCTGATGCCGCCGGAACTTCGAATCTCTTTCAGCTCCTCTCTGATGATGAGGAAATCCTTCACCAGATCACCAAGACTCTCGGATATGGCACTGGCTGATCGGGAGGGAACTTTGTTCAGACGCCCCCGTCCCTGGTTGTTCTGTTTGATGACACGGACCTGTCTTTGAAACATCCTGTTGTATTTTTGCCATTTTCCGGTAATGTTCACCTGAAGTGCATACAGGGTGATGGCCTTCTCTCTCAGGGTCTGTCCGATGCCTTCGGCCGAGAATTTCCTGTCCTGGGGGTATTGGTCATACTGCTCATGGTTGCCGTGGTCTCCGATCAGCAGGATGTATTTTTCCCCCTTTTTCCTGCTCTTCCATCGAAGTTCGTTCATGGTCCTGCTGATGCCGAGAAACACAGCTTCAGGATATTTCCCTGGCCCGCTGTCATCCCCGTGGCTGGTGATGATTCTTACATTGTTCACAGCTTTTCGGAGGGTATTCAAATCCTTGGTGAAGCCGGTCATTTTTTCAAACACCCTGTCCCCGACCGGGTAATCCCTGTAAACTGCGATGGCAATATTCGCGGTCATGCCATCCCTGCCCTGATATTCCCCAAGGAAATTTTTCAGTGCGGTCTTCACTGCTGCGATATGATTCTCCATGCCTTTGGTCCCGTCAATAAGAATGGCGATCTGCACATTTTCATTCTGGATCACCTTCATGACTTTATTTTTCTCAGCATCCACCTCGGTCGCGCTGTAAACCTTTCCCCCCTCTCCAAAGGCATTGCCGATATAAGCGATTTTGTATCGGGCCCCGTTGTCCAGTTTCTTCAGGGTTGGAAAACGGTTGGCATAGTAAGGCATTGGCTCAGGGGTCTTTCCCTCTGTGAACATGGGGGGGGCTTTCCTGGCAAGTTTGCGTTCGGAACTGAATATCTTACCAATTTCGCACCCTGCCCGGTCCCTGTAATTGTCTTTGCCAAATTCAACGCCGATGAGGGTGTTCCAGGAAATGACATGATTTTTGTCAATCCAGCCAGTCAGCACAGATTCGGAATTGTCTCTGAGCATTCGGTCCGTGCGGCCCACCAGCATGGCCTTTTTTGACTCTGCAAAGATAAAGCGGACTTCGAAGATGGATATCTTTCCCCGGGGTCTTCCTGAAAGGCCCGGGTTGTCATAATACCCAATGTCTGATTCGATGTTTCCACTTTGGGGTCTGTTCACAATCAGGGCCTTTTTAATGAGCTTGGAATCCGGCATCCGCCGGGCCATGATATATCCGGAGTTTCTGAGATTCTTCAGAAACTGGAATCGTTTTTTTTCTATAAAGGCACTGTCGCCTCCGGTAATCTGGATCTGGTAAAACTGCCCGCTTTCGTTCATAATTTCAAATGATTTGCCAAAGAGGTTTTCATCTGTGCGGACAGGAGGCGATCCTGTGCTGTCATGGGTATAGAGTTTTGGGGAAGCGGTCGTGATGGTGACATAGTCTTCAGAGTCAGCCCCATGGAATGTTGCAGGAAAAAGAAGAGAAATTAGGCAGAAAGACAACAGGGCAAAAAGTGAGACGCGTTTCATATTACCTCCTCTGTAAATTAAAACTGGAACTGACGGTTTTTTGGGTTTCGGGAAATATGACAGCGGATATGAGGATTGAACGGATATCGGTCCCCGGTCCGCCTTCATTTTCAGGGAAAATCCGTTTCATCCCCCTGATCCGCTGTCATTTTTCAGGAAAATTCCGCTGTCATTTTTCAGAATCACAGAATCCGTCATCAGGGCAGATATTCATGGGGAATCCAGGCGTATGGCTTCTGGCTCTCCCTCAACTTAGATGCCCTCCGTTCAGCAAGTGGCTGTTCCAGGGAAAAGAAATAGGAGACGGTTTCGCCCGAGTTCCTGTAGAGAAAAACCTCATCATTGGGTTCCCAGTCCTCCTCGGTAAATATGAGTTTTTTTTCTTTTGTGACCTGCTCAAGAAGCACAATCCGTTCCTGGAGATATTTCCGATAAGTTAACCGTTTGCTCCGGTTTCGAACATCATCAAGAAGCTGATCCAGGCTCTTGTTCAGAAATGGCGTGTTCACAGGAATCCCGGTTTTTTTATGGATGAATTCCGCTATATTCTCATCCGGTGCAATCTTGTCCCCGGTCAGAGTCTTTACCACTTTGGTCACGGTCTTTGTGAATTGCTCCTCGGCCGAGGAATCATAGAATTTGATCGCGTCCGAGAGTCTCTGCATCTGCACTTTCAAGTTTTCGATTTCATTCTTTATTATCAGTACTCTTTCATATAACTGTTCGTGGCCGCAGGAATTTTTGTTATTCACATAGCCAATATCACAGATCTGCACGGCCCGGAACACATCCGGGTTGATACCGTAGCGTTCCAGCATCTTCTGGGCAAACACACCTTTGTACATGTCGCTCATGCCGGTGGGAGTTTTAGAACTGCCGGAACCTTCGACTGTATAAGATGTCACGTCATCCCTGACAGTGCCGGAGTTCCGAATGTCCACCAAGGCCCCTTTGATAATGAGGAAATCTTTCACCAGTTCTCCGAGACCTTCATAGATCGCATTGGATGACCGGGAGGGGACTTTGATCAGACGCCCCCGAGTCTGGTTGTTTTCCTTGATGACACCGATCTGTCTTTTAAACATCTCATTGTATTTCCGCCATTTTCTGGTGATGTTCACCTGAAGCGCGCACAAGGTGATGGTTTTGCCTTTCAGGGCCTGTCCGATTTTTTGGGCTGTGAACTCCTTGTCCTGGGGGTATTGGTCGTACTGCTCATGGTTGCCGTGGTCTCCGATCAGCAGGATGTACTTTTCCCCCTGATCCGAACTTTTCCATTCAAACTCGTTCATGGTTCTGCTGATACCGAGAAACAGGGCTTCGGGATATTTTCCCGGTCCCCGGTCCCTGCCCTGGCTGGTGATGATCCTCACATTGCCCACCGCCCGTTGGAGGGTATCCAGGTCCCTGGTGAAACCGGTCATTTTTTCAAAAACTTTATCCCCGACCGGATAATCCCTGTAAATCGCAATGGCTATGTTCGCAGTCATGCCGTTCTTGCCCTGGTATTCCCGGAGGAACTTGCCCACCGCGGTCTTCACTGCCCCGATATGGTTCTCCATGCCTTTGGTTCCATCTATGAGAATGGCGATCTGCACGTCATCGTTCTGGAT
>JAOZMU010000116.1:0-1931 GCA_029934165.1 Bacteroidales bacterium | reverse complement strand
GTGTTTCCCTCTGTGAACATGGGGGATTTATTTGCCTTCAGCTTGCGCTCGGAATTGAATATCTTCCCGATTTCGCATTCCTTTCGCTCGGAGTAATTGTCTTTGTAAAATTCAATGCCGATGAGGGTGTTCCAGGACACAATATGATCTTTGTCAATCCATCCCACCAGAACAGATTTGGAATTGGCTACTGTCATCCGGTCTGTGCGGCCCACAAGCATGGCCTTTTCCGATTCTGCAAACACGAAACGAATCTCGAAAATGGATATTTTTCCCCGGGGACTTCCTGAAAGGTCCGGGTTGTCGTAATGCCCGATATCCGACTCAATGTTTCCGGCCCGGGGTCTGTTCACAATCAATGCTTTTTGGATGAGTCTGGAATTCGGCATTCGCCGGGCCATAATATACGAAATATCCTTGGAGTTCCTCAAAATCCAGGTCGGTTTTTCTTCTATGAACGCGTTCTCGGTCCCCGGGACTGCGATCTGCAAAAACTGCCCGCTGTCGTTCATCACGTCAAATGACTTGCCAAAGAGACTTTCATCTGTATGAACAGGAGGCGAGCCGGTGTTAGCTTCTCTGTAGAGTTCTGGAGAAGCGGTGATAATGGTTACATAGTCTTCTTGTGACGCGGAAGCAATCCCTGCGTAACTTGAATGAAGCATCAAGGGAAAGATAAAAAGAATCCATGCAAAGGTCGTAACAATTAATTTTTTCATGCCAATACCTCCTTAAAATCCAAAGAACCTTCTGATATTATTCATATTAAATATGCTCTGATAATTCTCTTCCAAATTACTGATTTTTATTTCCTCATATTTGAGGTTTTGCAATGCCCTCTCTGTGCTGGCTGAGTCTATTCTGCCCATTTCCATAAAATTTATGAAATAAATCCGTGCATTATTCAAAGTTCTGAATTTGTTGAGAACCATCGTTCCTGTGGAATAGGAGTCCAGGTAAATGATGTGAACCACTGAGGTAGTATCCCGGACATAGTTCTCGTAATCCTGTTCAAGGGACTCATTGCTCCATTGGTAATCCGGGGAATCATACACGACTCTCTCCAACAGCAGAAAATCCTTGATATTCATTGCTCCGGAATCAACGAATTTGTCCCGGGCAACCCGGACATAAATATTGTCATACTTCCTCATCCGCTGTACCTGGGAAACAAAATTGTTGAAATCAGCGTCCAACTTGAACTGGATATGTTTAAAAACCTCTTCAGATATCTTGGTTCTGTATGATGTGCTGTACTGCAAGGGATAATAGATAATCAGCACTTTTTTGTTCTTGTTTATGAGCTTGTACCGAAGATTTACCGAGTTTACAAGGCTTCCTGCATCTGCGCCGCTGCTGTATTCAATTTCATAAATGCCCGCACTGCACTTATAGGCTTTGAGCTCCTCTGAAAAAAATTGAACGTCTGCGTCATTAACTCTTTTTTTGGATATTAAAGAATAGTTCGGGGTATTTATGGTATCTATTTCAAGGTTTTGTGTGTTACCACCCCTAAATATGGAGATTCCTTGTGGAAGATATGCCGTTGTCTCCCGGGGGCTGCCCTCAATGGTAAACGGTCTTTCATAAAATTCCAGGTTCACCTTGTAAAATTTGAATTTGGGTGTCACTGTATAGTCAAGACAGGGAATATCTGGCCCGCATGATTCAGGTTGAGAAATACGATAATTTGTTGTCTCAACGCCATTGTAGTCGCTAACAGGGGAGTTCACAGGGCCTTTTTTTATGTATTCAGTACCGGATTCAGCCATGAGGAAGCCCTTATTCAGTGAATAGGCAGATTCAAATTCTCCAGGAAAGCTCTTGAACTCATCTTTATATTCAGTGCCACGAAACCCCTTGTCAAGAGAGAAAGTAAGCGAAGCAGGGGTGATTTTAAGGATAATTTCACTTTCCTTACTATCATCCAG
>JAOZMU010000115.1 GCA_029934165.1 Bacteroidales bacterium | reverse complement strand
CTTCTCCATTGTGAACAAATTCTATACTACCCACACAATCTTATAAAGAACCTAATTATCTTTACTTACCTACTTAATCTTTGAATTAGACGAATTGTATCACTATTAATTAAAAAATAATATGAAAGTATCTGTTATTGGAGCCGGAAATGTTGGCGCAACTGTTGCCGACGCTATCGCGCAAACACAAGCAGCAAATGTAGTAGTTTTGCTCGACATAAAAGAAAATTTTGCCGAAGGAAAGGCACTCGATATATGGGAAACTGCCTCTATTCGGATGTCTGACACGAGAGTAATTGGCGTAACAAACGATTACGAAAAAACTGCTGGGTCCGACATTGTTGTAATAACATCTGGCATACCACGTCGTCCGGGAATGAGCCGCGATGACCTTATTTCTACGAATGCAAAAATAGTGAAAGCAGTTACAGAACAAGTAATTGCCGTTTCGCCGGAGGCTATAATTATTGTCGTTGCTAACCCATTGGACGTGATGAGTTATACAGCTTTCCTTGCCGCCAAAAAGGCATCGAACAAAGTATTCGGAATGGCTGGTATTCTTGATACTGCACGTTATCGTTCCTTCCTTGCAGAGACTCTTGATGTTTCGCCAAAAGATATTCAAGCTCTGCTCATGGGTGGACACGGCGACACAATGGTTCCATTGCCACGCTATACAACAGTTGCGGGAATCCCTGTAACTCAGCTAATTGACAAAGAAAAATTAGATGCGATAATCGAAAGAACCAAAAAAGGTGGTGGCGAAATCGTAAAACTTCTCGGAACTTCTGCATGGTATGCACCCGGAACTGCCGCTGCTCAAATGGTTGAGGCTATTGCCCGCGACCAAAAAAGAATTTTTCCTGTTTGCACTATGCTCAATGGAGAATATGGCTTGGAAAATATCTATCTCGGAGTGCCAGTAAAACTTGGCAAAAACGGAATCGAAGAAATTATCGAAATTGAGCTAAACAAAGAAGAACGTGCTATGCTCGACAAATCTGCAAAATCTGTCCGCGAGGTAATGAATACACTTGATGACATGAAACTGTTTGATTAATAGCGTTTTATTAAAACACTAAACACATAATTAAGTTGTTGTTGACACCACTGTCGGTGTGGCTTGAAGTCTCACCGACAGTAATGATAATATTTATGGTTGTTTTGCTCCAGTGAAATCAAAAATAGACGTTGTGTGTTACTAAATACATAATAGAAAAAACAGTAATAAAAAACCATTTACGTGGACTAAATATAGTTTTGTTAGATAGTCATAAACAAGTGATACTATCTATTCGACACAAAATTTATTATTTTAAAACAGGTAGATTATCAAGTCGTTAGATACAAAAAGTAGAAATGATTTTTAGAACAGCATTAGTTGTTTAGTGTTATCTGTACATGAAATAAAAACACAAGGAAAAATAATATTTGAAAGCAAAAACGTATCGTGAAAAACTGGCTATCGCTGCCACATATTGCTTCGTAGTCAGCGGTTTAAAAGACAATAACCAATGAAAATCGCTGACAGCTCCCAACAAAACGGTTTTTTTGTAGTAGCCGTACTAATCTTGATACTCATTCTTGCCCACTTTCTGATACCATACATTCCAATTGATAACAAATTTGAGTATAAAAAGTTTCTATCCGAAGTCAACGAATTTCAAAAAGGACTAAATCTCAGCGATTCCGCAAAAAGCGACCGGCTAACACGCTATCTTGCAAAACGATACGACACTCTCAGCCTTTTCGCATTCGACCCAAACAACGCCACACCAGACCAATGGCGCAATCTTGGCATGACCAACAAACAAATCAAAAGCATCGAAAATTACCTCAACCGTGGTGGCGCATTTTACTCAAAAGCAGATTTTGCACGAATCTACGGAGTCCGTCGGCAGCAATATGAGTATCTCGCACCATACATCTCATTACCAGAAACATCGACTCGAAAAAAACGCCGAAAATATAACTACCGCCAATTCGACATAAAACCAAAACGGCTACACATATTTGACCCTAATGACACGCTTGTAACCAATTTCGATGACCTCGGAATATCGCCAAGACAAACCGCTGTGCTGTGCAATTACCTCAAAAGAGGCGGGCAATTTCGTACCAAAGCCGATTTCCAAAAAATGTATTGCATCTCCGATAAGCAATTCAAAATATTAGAGCCTTACATAGAAATAGATACGCTAAAACTTGCCAGTAAGAAAAAATACGATACACAAAAAGATGAAATAATTTTTTCTATCGACCTAAACGCAGCCACCATCGAAGAACTATGCCAAGTTCGTGGCATCGGAAAATCTTTTGCCGAGCGCATCATAAAATTCCGTAATGAAGTTGGAGGATACATAAAAAAAGAACAACTCAAAGACATATATGGCATAAAACCAGAAATATACGACAAAATTGAAAAACATTTCAACGTAGTGAAAATATCGCTCAAAAAACTAAACATAAACTTCGATGAGAGAGATGAACTTGCAAAACACCCATACATAACTTGGAAACAAGCAAGTATAATTATTGAGTACAGAATAAATCACGGAAGATATTCCAGCTTCGACCAATTGTTCGATTTAATAGGAAAAAGAACACTCAATAAAATAAAACCATACCTCGAATTATAGCACATTGTGTAATTCGTCAAACACCGTATATTGCTTATATTCAAGCTAATAACAACCAAGAAGTGTTGCATATTTCTACGAACTTGCTTAATTTTGCGTTACAAACGTAAGTTTTTTCAGGTTTTCTTTTGAAAAACAAAACTGAATAATTACTTTTGTACATTAAATTAAAAAATTCATAAATTATGATAGTAGTACCTGTAAAAGAAGGCGAAAACATTGAGAGAGCGCTTAAAAAATTTAAGCGAAAGTTTGAGAGAACTGGCACAATTAAGGAATTGAGGGGTCGTCAAGCATACAAAAAACCTTCAATAATCAAGCGAGAAGAAATGCAGAAAGCAATCTACATTCAACAACTTCAACGCGCCGAAGAAGAGGGTTAAAAAAAGTTTTTATGATTTTGATGTTTGAACAATTTTGTTTAAATTTAAAATTATAAATCTAACTTATTTTTATGTTCAGAGAACAATTTCTCAAGCACCTCGAATACGAAAAGAGATATTCTCAAAGTACGATAAATGCCTATAAAGTTGATTTGCATCAATTTTATAGGCATTGCTGTACAATTGAAACTCAACTTGAGGAAGTGTCATATCAAACCATAAGAAGTTGGATAGCAGACCTGTACGACAAAGTCAGTCGTAGAACCATAAATCGCAAAATCTCAACACTAAAAAGTTTTTATCAATATCTGCACAGAAATAAGTTATTGGCAAACAACCCAACAGAGCAAATTCGTTTATTGAAACAGAAAAAAACAGTGCCAAGTTTTTTGCGTCAATCAGAGGTCGCCACCATGCTTGATAAGCCACCCGAAGAACTATCGTTTCCGAAATGCAGAGACTTGGCTATCATAGCGTTACTGTACGGAACGGGAGTTCGTCGTGCAGAAATTGTCTCTCTTCGGGATTTTGATATTTCGTTTGAGCAACATCAAATTATGGTTTCAGGAAAAAGAAAAAAGGAAAGAATCGTTCCAATCTTGCCAGAATTATCGCAGCAAATCAAAGAGTATATTCAATGTAGAAATACTCAATTCGAGATTTCACAAGCTCCCGTTTTATTTCTAACAAACAAAGGACTTCCAATCTACGAAAAGGCTGTCTATCGGATAGTTAGGCGTGAAATTGGCTCAGTAACTACGCAAGGAAACAAAAGCCCACACGTGCTACGACACAGCTATGCGACACACCTTCTAAACAATGATGCAGATTTAAACGCAATAAAAGAACTGTTGGGGCATGCAAATCTTGCTGCCACACAAATATACACACATAATACTTTTGAAGAATTAAACAGAATGTATAAACAAGCTCATCCACGAGCATTAACAAACAAGGAGAAAACAATTATGAAAGTAACAATCAATTCAGTTCGTTTTGACGCAAGTGAAAAATTGGAAGACTTCATTAACAACAAAGTTCAGAAACTTGAGCAATTTGCCGACAATATCATTGAGATAGAAGTTTTTCTTTCATTGGGTCGCTCGCAAAGTAAAAATATTGACAGCAAGGTTGCAAAGATAAAATTGGAGATGCCAGGTCAAGAGCTTTTCGCCGAAAAACAATCTGCAACATTCGAGCAAGCCACCGATGAAGCCGTAGAAGCACTGCGCCGACAGATTAAAAAATGGAAAGAGAAAATTCGCGAGAATTAGCCAAATTAATTCTAAGTGCCAGCACTTTTAATATTAGTATAGGTTAATTTGAACTTTGCTCTAAGCAAAACAAAATACGTTTGTCACGAAAGACGAAATACACCAATATATTTCGTCTTTTTTTATTAGTAAGTACTCATACAAAAGTTCTTACGTTTTTTATTAACCTAAGTTATTAATTCACATCTTAAACGTTTCATAAAAAATAGGTCTTAGACCTTAAAATGAATTTAATGGCTTACTTTATTAAATTCATTTTACTAATACAATACTATAAAAACATTTGATTTTTTTCAAACTTTGTCAAATTAAGATGGTTCATGTTGCTATTATCTTTAATTTCAGTTACTTATCATAAAAGTAATAAATGTGTTAATTTTTTTGACATTTTTACAACGAAAATACAATTTTCTTTAAAAAATATTTTTGATTACTATGGTGAATATCAAACATTTGAAAATACTTTGCAAAATATACTTTGTTATGTCAGAAAGTATTTTTATTTTTATATTTAAATATAAGTAATTTAATAATCTACCTTTTTAGTTAACGAAACGTAAGTAATAACACAATCATTTTTACAATCATTTTTACAAATATTAATTAATCACTAAAAGAAGTTATGATGCAAAACGTTGATTTAAGCAAGTACGGAATTAAAGATGTAAAAGAAATAGTTCACAATCCATCATACGAACTATTATATGAAGAAGAATTAAAGCCAAATTTGGAAGGTTTTGAAAAAGGACAATTAACAGAATTAGGCACAGTAAACGTAATGACAGGTATTTTCACAGGTCGTTCACCTAAAGATAAATACATTGTTAAAGACGACACCACAAAAGATACAATTTGGTGGACTTCTGAAAAAGCAAAAAACGATAACAAACCTGTTTCTACCGAAGTTTGGAATGATTTAAAAGCAAACACCGTAAAACAATTGTCAAACAAGCGTCTATTTGTTGTAGATTGTTTTTGCGGTGCAAACGAAGACACACGTCTGAAAGTTCGTTTCATCATGGAAGTTGCGTGGCAAGCCCACTTTGTAACAAATATGTTCATCCGTCCTACAGCAGAAGAATTAAAAACATTTGAGCCGGATTTCGTTTCTATGAATGGAGCAAAATCGCCAGACCCAAAATGGAAAGAACATGGCTTGAACTCAGAAGTTTATACGGTTTTTAACCTAACTGAAAAGATGCACGTACTTGGTGGTTCTTGGTATGGTGGCGAAATGAAAAAAGGTATTTTCGCTATGATGAACTACTATTTACCATTAAGAGGAATGGCTGCTATGCACTGCTCTGCAAACAAAGGCAAAGATGATGATGTCGCTATTTTCTTCGGACTTTCTGGCACAGGAAAAACAACACTTTCAACTGACCCAAAACGAGAATTAATTGGTGATGACGAACATGGTTGGGACGACAACGGAATTTTCAATTTTGAAGGCGGTTGCTACGCAAAAACAATCAACTTAGACGCTGAAGCAGAGCCAGATATCTTTGGAGCAATCAAAAAAGACGCACTTTTAGAAAATGTTACCGTTGATGCTGACGGCAAAATTGATTTCACCGACGATTCCGTAACAAAAAACACACGTGTTTCTTACCCAATTTACCATATTGACAACATTGTTAAGCCTGTTTCTAAAGCCGGACACGCAAACAAAGTTATTTTCTTAACCGCTGATGCTTTTGGTGTTATGCCACCAATTTCTAAATTAACCCCAGAGCAAACAAAATATCACTTCTTGAGCGGATTTACAGCAAAACTAGCTGGTACGGAGCTTGGAATTACTTCGCCTCAACCAACCTTCTCGGCTTGTTTCGGCGAAGCCTTCCTTTCTCTTCACCCAACAAAATACGGACAAGAGTTAGTTAAAAAAATGGAAGCTAACAACGCTACTGCTTACCTCGTTAACACTGGCTGGAACGGAACAGGAAAACGAATTTCTATTCAAGATACTCGTGGAATTATTGACGCTATTCTTGATGGTTCTATCGAAAAAGCTGAAACGAAAAACATTCCTTTCTTCAACCTCGAAACTCCAACAGCTCTTCCAAACGTCGATTCTAAAATCCTTGACCCCCGCGATACCTACGCAGATGTTGCAGAATGGGACAAAAAAGCAAAAGAATTAGGACAACTATTCATCAACAACTTTGTTCAATACACTGACAACGAAGAAGGTAAAGCATTGGTTGCAGCAGGACCACAACTATAAAACTAAATTCAAAATTGGATAACAAAAAGTCGTCTCACAAAGAGGCGACTTTTTTTGATGCCACTGTCGCTGTGGCTTAAAACCCAACCGACAGTAACTTGAACAAGCCCTGCTGTTTGGATAAAAACAGTCGAAGACTGCGCTGCAATCCCTGCCGCAAAACGCCTTTGTAGCAAGCAGTTTGACAAAACAGCTAAATTTTCATGAATAAACCCTGTTAAAAACCAATAATGAATAGAACTTCACGAAAAAAAAATTAACTTTGTTTTATCTTGAATTTTGGAAAATAAACACATACTATCTTAACAAGCCACAACGCTTTGAATTTGTGGTTTTTATAGCAAAAAAAAATTAAACACCGACTTAAATAATTGTTGTTTATGAATGATCTCGCAGTTTTTATTGGAGAAGAGTATCTCATGGCTGGTTTTCAGTCGCCAAATGGAGCTTTTAAATATCTTGCAAAAGATGGAAACGAAAAATTTCACCTCTTTTTTAATGTCAATGAAGATACTACCAAAATAACCTATAACATTGATTATCAAGGAAAAATCCAAGACAATGTATCTGGTTATTATGGCGGATTCATATCAAAAGTTGCCGAGCAAGCAGAGAAATTTACACATAAAGGTCAGAAAAAACCTTATGTAGAATTACTCTCGTGTATATTGCAAGATATTCAAGATTTATACGGTCAAGATAACGCCAACACTTCTAGCATTATTACTAATTTATCGTTCTCGGATAATATTTCAAACAACGCAAAATTGACATTAAAATCTTATTTTGAGAAAGTTGGTTTCGTCATAGACGAGTTCAAACAAAGTCCCGCCCAACTAATTGTAAAACAACATATAAACCTAGCTCAAAAACCGTCTTTTCCCCAGCGTTTTCTCGTTTTAGATGCCTTTGGCTATTCCATTAATATGTCATTTATCGAAGCTAAATCGGCAAATTCGACAAATCGCTTGCATTTCAAATCCTATTCTGGCTTTGGTGTCGAGCCAAAAGTACAATCAATCGCTCAACTTATTGTTAATCAAATTGATAGCACCGAACACATTTTATACGATGATGCCTCAAAAGAGCTGGAATACAAACGCCACGCAACAAAGGCACGTAAAATTATCAATGCCTTAAAAGGTAGAAGTAAACCGTTGAGTAAGATACGTTTAGAAACAACATTTGCAGTTAGGCAAGACCAAAAATTGAAAACAATTATTTACATTGACGAGGTCGAGAAACAAACACAAAAGCGTATCAAACAAACAGTTGCTTTGCTGCAAGACGATTTTATGAAAAAAATTCGGATTGACTTGGATAACATCAACAAAGTATTTTTCGTAGGCGATGTTTTTATTGAGCCAACCGTAAAAAATGCCTTTGCTGCGTTAGGAAATTACTCGTCCGAATGGCACGCTGACAGTGGTAGCAGGCTTATAATCAATGGTTTATTAACACAAACTCCAGTAGTCGAAACTTCAACCAAACCAGAACCAATCGCTCCACCACCACTTCCACCAATACAAAAGGGCTTCAAAAAAGTTGAGTTTCTTAAACTCGACTCATTGGCTGTCGGTCAAAAGGTTCGCTTATCTAACAATAATACTGATGCACAAAAAGGAAGTCTCGGTTCATCGGTTCAACTATTTGAATATAAAGGTAATATGAACTTCTTAGTGTTAGAAAGTAGTCGCTCTTTGGCAAAAGGCGACATCGCAACAAGCCAAGCACCTATTTGGGTTGCTGGCATACAGTTAGAGCTAAAAATCGAGCGTTCAGGAAGACCACTTGGAATATTTAAAACAAGAACCATCGAAAAGATAGAAGTTGAGTAAATTACCAAAAAAATATTATGTTGATTTTCAATGCTTTCTGAATTGACTGATTTGTAACTTATTAATTAACTTGGAGTTTGAGAATTTTAAAGTTTGTCTCAAACCTCCAAGTTAATTATTATTATCTGATTTTCAACGAATTAAAAAGGTGATTTCAACAAGATTGAAATTGAAACAAACGCTCATGATTAATTATGTATTAGCAACAAGTTCGTTGATTTAGTTGAGTATAAGTACTCTTAGTAAAATGAATTTAATAAAGTAAGCCATTAAAATTCCTA
>JAOZMU010000114.1 GCA_029934165.1 Bacteroidales bacterium | reverse complement strand
AATCTGTATTTTCCAGTAAAAAATCAGCCAAATGTGAACCGACCATGCCGGTAATGCCAGTTATTAAAGCTCTCTGTGTCATATAATAATATTAAAGCCTCTGTTGTTTTCAAAGGTTTTTTTGCTGAAATTGTCTTTTTTCTATCATTCGGATAGACCATGAACGAATTCTTTTACAGATTTTTAGAGGTTAAAACCGCTTGAAAAAAACACCATATATTTTAGTAAAAAGCAGTCAAAAAACAATTCTGTAAGAGCCTACTTTTCGATGAGAATATAGTCCTCCATTATATTCTGTTTGACTCTCTGACCTATAATCAGATAAAGAAGATATTCGTACTTTGCCATAGTTTGATACTTCATGAAGTAATGTGGGGCACTGTTCAGCAATATCCTCATGAACTGCAATCCATTTATCGCCATAGGCTAATGCTGTTCCCTCTTGAAATAAATTAAAAAGCTTTTCAGTCTCAACATTAGAAAAAAGATACTTTGATAATCTTGAAAAATTCCCTAAATCAGACCAATCTATTTCTTCTTTTTTTAATAATCCTTTTTCGATAAACTCGCGGTAAAAAGGACTTCCCGGTAATGGACGAAAAAATCCGAACCCTTTGGAATTGGTATTAATTTCCTTCATAAAAGAGAAAGTTTTACGAATATCATCTTCCGTTTCGCCGGGGACACCAATCATAAAAGAAGCACCTAAATTTAATCCGGCCTCTTTAACATAAGCACATGCCTGCCTATTTAACTCTACTGTAGTTTTTTTATTCAGCGTTTGAAGTATAGTATCAGAACCACTTTCTATGCCAAAGCTAACATAAAAACAGCCCGCCTCTCTCATCAATCTCAATAACTCAGGTTTAGCTTGGTCTGCCCGTATTTGAGTGTACCATCGGAGTCTCCCATAAGGTAAAAAAAGCTTTGATGATATAAATCCTTCACAAATTTCAACAAGTCGCTTTTCAACAAGCGCTATAGTATCGTCAAAAAACATAATAGTATTAATGTCAAAATTAGACAAATATTTAACGAGTTCGACTACATACTCAGAAGAATGATACCGAAAAGGTTTTGAATAGTCAGAAGCGCAAAATTTACATGAAAAAGGACAGCTTCGAGATGTAAGCACACACAAAGATCTGGTAAGCCATCCAAATGTTGAGCCTGTACTGTAAGTTGAATAAAAAGGATGATTAACCAGATGATAATTTGGAAAAGGATACTTATCAATATTCATCTCCACATCTCTTTTTTTATACTTTTCAAAAGCACCTCGTACCATTAATCCCGGTATCTCATCAAACTTTTTCCCTTCCATAATATCAAGGCATACTTCTTCACCAGGTCCAACACAAATAGCATCAAGATGTTCTATTTGTTCAAATGTTAATAAAGCCTCCACAGAAGGATGAGGACCTCCTGCAATAAGAGGGATATGTGGAAATTTTTCCTTAACACACTCAATAATTTTTTTAGATTCATCAAATAAGCCAGTAAGTATGTTTATTCCTATAACATAGGGCTTGATATTTTCTATCATATTAAAAATAATATGGATATAATCATTTGTCCGAAAATGGAAAATAAGTTCTCGGCAATCTATGAGATCAGTTTTATGCCCTTTAGCATAAAGATAACTCATTATTGTAATCAGACTAACCGGTGGCATACGATAAGATCGCCATGCAGGACGATTCCAAGAATCATAATCTGCTTTGTCAGCAGGCAATATGAATAACGCTTTACTTTTCATGTTAGCTAACCTTTCTCATATTGAACTATCAAGGCAACAGGTCATCAACAGTGTCCCGACAAAGCAGACACACTTCCTCCACATAAATAAAAAGTGTGGAAAAAAAGCTTCACGGCTCCATTTGGAAGTTCACGGACTCCAGAATGATGCACCCCGTATGAGTTAAATCTTACTCAATATGTAACAGATTGGCTGTCAGGCACAAATGCCACCCTAATTTCTCTTCCATCCATCGAAACATCCGCTCCGGCAATACTCGAAAATACCAAACCTTCTTGTATTCATACCGCACATACTCAGGAATCGAATAAGGAAAAATATGATCCGCCTTGATATCTGTAATCTCAAATCCCCGAAGCAAATCTTTAACTGTTTCCTTAGTGTAACTATATGTCACCGGGCACCCCGTTTGTGCCTCGGAATGCCGGGCAATCAATTCATCCGCTTTCCAAAAAGCCCCTTTGCCATAAGTCATCAGAATCCAGAAAACCTTCCACGAATCTCGATTATACACCATGATCTTCAGTCTGCTTTCCGCATCCATATACTGACGAATCTGCTCTATGGCCTTACGAGGATGGGGCGTATGATGAATAACACCGAAAGAGTAAACCAGATCATAGCGTTCCACAGGTACGACCGACGTTAACTCTTCAGCATTTGCCTGATAAAATTGAATATTATTCAAGCCAAACACATCAGCCCGCTTTCTGGCAACCGCAAGTGATTCTTCTGAAAGGTCAACCGCTGTGACAGAAGCGCCGGCTCGGGCGAAATTAATCGTATCCGTACCAATCCCACACCCGATTTCCAGCACCTTCTTCCCTTTCCATCTTGGAAATTCGGCAAAAACAGGAATATGAGGTTCCACAAAATATTTTCTGTATTCCACCCCGTCAAAATATTCCTTTGTCCCGACCTCCTTCGGAGAATGCCGGATATTGCAGGGGCGAGCGTTCCAATAGCTGCGAACATTTTCAATATGTACTATGTCAAAAATCTGAGTCACGTTCTTTTATCCTTCATTCCTAAAATGCTGTTCACGAGAACAGGCTTCAGATCAATCCCAAATTACACTCACAACACCTGCATCCTTTATCACCTGATCACTTGTCAGTATCGGAACATTCAGAAATAATGCAGTCGCTACAATAAGCCGGTCATGCAGTTCCAGACCCTGTACTGTTTTTGAAATTTCGACAATATCCATATCCAAATCTATCATTTTATAGTTGTCCACATGCCGAATTCTGTTTTTTGCATCCCTGAAATCCAAAGGAATTCTGTTTTTCTCAGACAAATAAAGAATTTCAACCAGCGAAATAATCGAAATTCCTATCGTATGCAAACCGCTATCCGCATCTCTCAGAATCCGCCCTGCATTATTTCCCATCTTGCCGGTCTTTGAAAATGCCTGATAACTGCAACCGTGTCGGCTATGTATTCCATCGGGCAATCCTTTCGGACAACATTCTTTCCGACAAACCTCGGATTTCACGGATATCTTTGTCCAAATCCGGGATTTTCTCAAATCCTATGCCCTCCCATATACCCTCCATCCTTTCCACGCGCCTGACCGGCTCCGATTCTCTCAGAATTGACTCAATAAGATGACTGATTTCATGAAGTCTTTCACAAGGAATTCTGAACAGCTTCTGTCTGATCTGACTCAGACTGACTGTCTCTGATTCCATAATACCTCCGTTTCTTCAAAAATCTGCCAGCAACAGAAAGATTGTCATGGTAGGCTAGAATTCCTTCCGACATACTTGGGAGAATGGCGGATGTTGAAGGGGCGGGCGTTCCAATAATCTCGCACCTTTTCTGAACCTACCGTATCAAATGTCTGAGACATCATATAAACTACGCTTTCGGAATTTTTAAAAAAAAATTGCTATTGTTCTAACCAGTTTTCTGTTTGCAACCCTTCTATTCTTGAAAAATGTTTGTTGTTGTTTGTTACCAAGATGCATCTGTTTGCCATGGCTGTCGAGGCTATCAGAATGTCAAAATCCTCTATCAGAGATCCCTTTCTTTTCAGTTCTGCCTTGATTCTGCCGAACAGCATGGCGGATTCCTCACTGTCAGACAATATGCTCAGACATTCTTTGAACCGCTCAATTCTCTGCAAATTCTCAGCAACCTTTTGGGAATTATAAGCCCCAAAATACAGTTCTGCCAATACGCTGTTGCAAACAGATATCAAGGATATTCCCAATTTCGCCACTTTCTTCTCAATCACTGTGTTGCCATTGAGAAGATATACACAGATATTCGTATCAAGCAGATATTTCAAAAGATGCTCTCCGTCCTGTTCGTAGATTTTCTCGATGAATAAATATCCTGTAGTTGTTCTCCGACGCTTCTGTTGTCTTCCCATGTACCGCAGACAGCCAGAAATTCTTGGGTCATCTCCTTTTCATCCGGTTTCGGTCTGATGATTTCCTGTTTTATGAAACGGATGATTCTGGAGAGTTTTGCCTGGTCTTTTTCCGGAAGTCCGCGCATATCATTCAGTACGCTTTGCTCGTATTTTGTCATTGACATCTGCATGGCAGCCTCCCACATGTGATCTTTTTCCTAATATACAAAAAAATTTCCGTTCCGTAAGCTGCTTGGCAATATTCCTCCTGGTCAGTAAGAATATCATCCACTTCCGGCATCCTTCGGAGAATGCCGGATATTGCAGGGACGGGCATTCCAACCAATAGCAATATATCCATTATCCCGTCTTTATAAATATTCCCTTCCGTCAGCATAAAAATGGCCAAGCAAGAACCTGCCTACAATAGCAACCGGCATACTAATATAGATTTCGCCTCTGACGATCATCCTGCATACATCTTCAAACCGAATACATAACACTTTACAAACCTCGTCATCATGACATCCACGGTTATCATACTCCTGCTGCGTAATATGGATTTGATAGACATAAAGCAGCGTCGGAAAACGAATCGGAGAATCTGCCATAGGGGACAGCATCTCAAAGCGATCCAAATTGTCAATCCTTATTCCGGTCTCCTCCCCCAGTTCCCTGGCCACAGCTTCAAGCGGTGATTCTTCAGCCTCTGCACCGCCTGCGGGCAATTCCAAAGGTGTATCCGCAATTATGGGACGATCTCCCTGAACCATAACCACAGAATGACGATCAACAATTGGCATCACCATCACCTGGGGCAGATGATATTCCACAGTAAAATGTCCTCCCCGATTCCGAACCGCAAACCAGGGATTTTCATGAACAGTCTCAACAGGTTCAAGTGATGAACACTGAGGTTCAAAGAGTCTTGGATCGTCAATTTTTGTCATCGTTGCCAATAATCATAAATATCTACCCTAATCAAACAGACAAATAAAAAAGTGTACCAGAAAATCAAATATTATGATTGCAATATTTTTTTCCTGTCAATGTTAAAAGGGTCATCACGTTTGAATTGCGTAGCCAAAAATTTTTGAACGACCGGATGGTCAAGATATTGACTGTCGTTCAGATAGTCAATCAGAATCTCGTCTATCCTGCCGTATGCGACAGCACTGTTTTTTTCTTTATGAACCTCTGGAAATATCTGTTCAAAATCAGATGCGGTGATACCCAACCCATCCGTAGGAACAGCATTTATACATGCCTGCAACGATTCTGCTTTTTGCCCATCATCTATTATATCATCAAAGCGATTACCAATAATCCATTTGGCAAGTCCATATACCTCTGTTTTCCACAGATTCTGAATCATGCCGAAGTTGCCGACATCGCCATGCAGGGTCCAGAATCCCAGCATCAGTTCTGTGAAATTGTCAGTTGAAAGCACCATTCCCCGATGAAAGTGAGCCAGATGAAACAACTGAATCATTCGTAATCTTGCTTTTATATTTCCCTGTCTGACTTTTGCATCGT
Organism: Bacteroidales bacterium; assembly: GCA_029934165.1. Taxonomy (GTDB): domain Bacteria; phylum Bacteroidota; class Bacteroidia; order Bacteroidales; family JAOZMU01; genus JAOZMU01. The sequence continues at coordinate 3,019 of JAOZMU010000114.1, read as the reverse complement.
ATGTTACCGGTCCGTCAGTTCCAAATATAGTTGCTTCCATGTTTGATTCGACTGCCGCAAGCATCTGTCCGATATCGACAGTTTTAAAATCATGGAAGAAGGCATTTCCCACAGCAATGGCCCGTTCATTTTCCCCCGGAGTGTTTGTCACACACGGGAGACTCCTTCCAATCAGCAAAGTGCCTGTTTTTTTACAAACAGCATTTGCCAGTGCAACAGTAAGCGCGCTGTCAATCCCTCCGGAGATACCGACAATCAATGACTTCAATTGGTTATTCTTTTCCAAATAAGCAATTGTCTCATTTATGATGTTGCCGTACATCACTTCGTATTCGCTGCTGACTTCATACATCTTTTATAATAATCCTTTTGAATTGCCGCGCAATATCGTCTGTGACCAATTCCTCATTGTCAGGCTCCGATGCCCAAGCCAATAACACGCAGATTCTCCAACTGGGTCCCCTTCAACATTCGCCAGCTATCCAGAAGAATCGCCCCGTCTTTTATCAGTTCACCGACATATTTCCAGTCCAACTGTTCATACATTGCCCAATTTGTTAATAAAACAACTGCACTGGCATCTTTTGCACAGACATAAGGATCATCATGATAGGAAACCCTGTCACCAAGAACATCTTTTGCGCCTTGCAATGCTTTGGGGTCATGCACAGAGACAAGATAATTCACTTCCAACAATCTTTCAGCAAGCATCACAGATTGAGATTCTTCCACAATATGGGTTCCGGGCTTGTAGGACAATCCGAAAAGGGCTATTTTTTCACCTGCATTTGTATTTTCGCAAATAATTTGAAACAATCTGTCAACAACAGCGTTGTTGATGCCAACCACAGCGGAACCCAGTCTCGCTTTTGCACCTGCACCATCGGCAAAAGCCTGAAAAGCCAAATTGTCTCTTGGAAAACAGGTGCCTCCGAAGCCCATGCCGGCTTTAAGATATTTTGAACCAATACGCGTATCCGCACCCAGAGCATTCGTGATGGCATCTATATCCGCACCCGGAATTTTCTCACAAATCGAAGCCAGTTCATTGGCAAAGCTGATTTTCATGGTTACAAAGCAATTGAGACTCAACTTGGCTATCTCTGCATTGGTTAATGACATCACTGCAACATGGGGCGAATTGTCACATATACTCAGATAAAGTTCTTTCACCAAGTCCCCGGAGCGTTCATCCGAAGCGCCGATCAGCACCATATCGGGATTCAGGAAATCCCTGATCACAGAGCCCAGAGCGATAAATTCGGGATTGTAAACCAGACCGAAATCACTGCCGCATATTTTTCCGGACATCTTTTCCAGCAAAGGTTTGAAATACAGATCGCTCGAACCGGGCATAACGGTTGACACCACATCCGTTACATGGAACGTGTCCTTATTTTTGAGAACCGGAGCTATTTCCTGCAAAACTGCTTCAACGTATTTGTTCGTGAATTTTCCATCGGACTGACTGGGGGTCGGCACGATAATAAGTGTTATGTCCGAATCTGAAACCGCTTCTTCCACACTGTCGGTTACGGTCAGATTTTTCCATGACTTCTGTAACAGTTGTTCAAGACCGGTTTCATCTATGGGACATCTTTCTGAACCCAGTTCATCCAAGACATATTGATTGCTGTCAACACCGATAACCCGATGTCCTTTGGAAGCAAAACATACTGCGGTGCAAAGCCCTAATTTGCCCAAACCGATTACGGATATATTCATGGTTTTAACTCATATAAACTTATAGGTCATGCTGTCATTCAAAATGACCTGTTCGTAAATCTCATTATGTGGCTGATATGTGCATCTCGGACATTCCACGGCCACATCAATTCCGTCAAGAATTTTCCAGTGGGCTTTGCTCCCCCAGAGCTTCTGAATCTCATTGACATCAACAATATTACCCGCCAATTCCAATTTTTCATCTCCCCGTCTGTCGCAGCAAAGCCCCATCACAAAAGCGTCTTCTGAAGCATTCCTGTCAGCGGGAGGTTCAATCACAGCGGTCATGAAAATAGCGTAACATTTATCAAAATAATTGGCTCGTTCAAATTGTGATGAAAACTTATGCGTCACTCCGTAAACGCTGAAAGTTTCATCATCCAACTCCAAAGTTTTATTGATCTGTTCTTCATACAGGGAAACATCTTCTTTGGAAAAAGTGATTTCTTCTTCCGTACCCATTTTATCCCATGTGGTTCCGGCAGGACGAAAATGAATATGTTTGCATCCGATTTCCTTTGCAAGCTTTGCTGATTCATACATTTCGCCGACATTATCTTTATACAAAAGGTATTTATAGCTTACGCCATAAGAAGGATGTTTGGCCCCCAGTATCGTATTATGTCTTTTTGCATAATCTATCAATAAGGCCATGTTGTCAACAACATTTTCAAAAGAATTTTTTTCAGGAGAAAGCCCTTTTAACTGATTAAAGGTCTGAGACGAACCCGCGTCAACAGATACCCCCACCCATGTACAGTGGGACAGGGAATCAACATAATTGTCAATCAGTGTGCCATTGGTAACAACACCCACTTCTATGCCGTTCTGAACAACTTTGTCAATAAAAAATCCCGTGGCAGAATTTAACAGCGGCTCTCCACCACCTGCAACGCATATCGCTTCCACCCCCGGCTTCCAATTGGGATTTCCCTCTCCCCATCTCGGAAGAAAATCTGCAAGGTCTGACAGCATTTTTTCAGACAGGGAATTTTTCCGGTGCTTACGAATGAACTCGGCATTGCACCATACACAGTTCAAATTGCAGATATTTGTCGGATCCACCGTAATAAGCACTGGCGGAGGGATGGGTTTGCCTCTCCTGATCTGTTTCCATCGTTGAACATGCGCGAGAAGCTTATAACTGTTAAAGGGATTCCACCGCTTGCTTGCATTCCATTCTTTGACTCTGTTTTGTTTCATTTTTCCCATAATATATTTGCTTATTTGATGAGATTCGCACTGCAATACTGATATTCATCCAAAATGGTATCCCCGACAACCAGCACGTTCA
>JAOZMU010000113.1 GCA_029934165.1 Bacteroidales bacterium | reverse complement strand
ATTTTGTACGCAAGAAGAACTTTTTGACTGTAAACTACTTATGAAACATGCCCCAATTGGTTGGGATTTTTTTTTATTTCCTCAAAAAAAGTTTTCTTTGTACTACGTCTAATCAAGAAAACATAAAATGCTGCGTAATATCCTAATAAACTGGCGTATAAAATTAATCGACACTTTTCGAATTGCTATTAATTTGAAATTTAACTGCAAACACCTCCTGACAAATAATATTGTATGCTTAATTTTGCTTACATTGTTTCCGACTGTGAGTATAAATGCACAAAATTCGGATAATGCAAAGAAAACGAAACTTGAGTGGAGCGGTTTTTTTAAGTACGATGCATGGTATGATTCGCGCAGAGTTGTTGGTGCTATCGATGATTTGTTTTTTTTCTATCCCAAAGATAGTAATTTAGACGGCAACGGAAATGATAAAAACGAACAATCGCAGCTTAACATTTTAGCCGTTACGACACGTTTGAATGTGAAAATTTCGGGAGCAGAAATTTTGGGAGCAAAATCCGAAAGTTTTGTCGAAGCAGACTTCTCAGGAACAGGCAGTTACAGCAGCATACGATTCAGACACGGGTATGTAAAACTAAACTGGGAAAAAGCATCAATATTATTAGGACGATATTGGCACCCGCTTTTTACACCCAAAGTTTTTCCGACTGTTTTGGCACTGAACACCGGCGCACCATTTCAGCCATTTAATCGTAGCGCACAACTAACATTCTCATACAAAGCGGGTAACTTCAATTTTTTGGCTTCTGCCATCATGCAAAAAGATTATCTTAGCGATGGGGCAAACGGAAAATCATCAAAATATATACGCGATGCTGGCATACCAAATTTTCATTTTCAAACAATGTTTGAAACTCCAAGCCTCATACTTGGTGTAGGCGTTGATTATAAAGAACTTATGCCCTTCACTGAAGATGAAAATACGGGACAGAAAATAGATGATACTTTTGGTAGCGTATCGGCTATGGCGTTTGGCTCATACAAAAATGGTAGCTTGCAAATAAAGACAAAAGTACTTGTAGGTCAGAATCTTAGCGAGCATTTAATGGTAGGCGGATACATTCTTGAACCTATCGAAGGGCAAACAGAAATAGTTTACGACTATTCGCCAATAAATCATTTATATTGGTGGGGAAATATTATCTACGGTAAGCAAGTAAAAATCGGGCTTTTTGGTGGTTATTTAACTAAGCTAACCAGCTCTGATATTACCTTTGCTGATGACGAAATAATAGCAAAATTTGGACGTGGACATAATATTGAGTCGGTTTGGCGCGTTGCTCCACACGTACTTTATCGGATTAAAAATTTTACGGTGGGCTTAGAGTTAGATTATACCTCGGTAAAATACGGTACAACAACAAGTTACAGCACTTCTGTGTCAGAAGATTATTCTATTGACAATTTCCGCACACTGCTTCGAGTTATGTATTTGTTTAACTAACAACTAATTACAAAAAAAATGAATAACATAAAATTATCGGCAGTTATTATAACTTTCAACGAAGAAAAAAATATAGAAAGATGTCTTAAATCATTGCAAACAGTTGCAGATGAGATAGTTGTTCTTGACTCTTTTTCAACAGATAATACCGAAGAAATCTGCAAAAAATACAATGTAATTTTTTTTCAGCATGCTTTTGATGGACATATAGAGCAGAAAAATCGCGCAATTTCATTCGCAAAATACAAATATATTCTTTCACTTGATGCAGACGAAGTTCTTTCTATTGAGTTAATTAATTCCATACAGGAAATAAAGCGTAATTGTTTATACGATGCGTATTCATTCAATCGGCTAAATAATTATTGTGGAAAGTGGATTAAAAATTGCGGTTGGTATCCAGATGTAAAAACACGCATAATTAATAAAGAATTTGGACGTTGGGGTGGCGAAAACCCTCATGATAAATTGCTTGTAAATGATGTTATTGCGCAAAAACACATAGATGGCGATTTGCTACACTATACCTACTACACGATAGATGACCACGTAAATCAAGCCAATAAATTCAGTGCAATAGCTGCCAAGCAAAAAATAGCCGTCGGAAAAAAATTCTTATTACTACGTGCAATTATTAGCCCGATTGTGAAATTCATTAAAAGCTATTTTATAAAAAGAGGATTCCTTGAAGGTTATAGAGGATTGATAATAAGCATTATATCATCTCATGAGACATTCTTAAAATATGCAAAAGCATATCACATAAAAAAACTAACCGCGAATAAGTAGTTTTAGTTTATCTCGTATTTTTCTAAGTTTAAACTTCAGATTATCAGCGGGTTCATCCAATTTACCAGTGAACCCCGTTCCCAGTTTCAGGTAAAATTTATAAAACGTAGAACTTGCCATACGCCATTTGCGTAAAAATTGAATTCGTCCGTTGTTTCGCTTAACTTTTCCGGTAGATTTCGACATAAAATGATAGACCCGACTCTTCCCGACTCCTTTGAAATACCTAACACCTACTTGCCATAATTTCATGGAAAGGTCTGGGTCTGAGCCAATTCCGGGATAAAACTCTAAGCTAAAACCTCCAACCAAATTCCACAAAGTACGGTGCATTAAACTTGGTGGCCAAGACGCACCATTCCAATCAAATTTTTCGATTTTGTCATATTTCTCTAACAGTTCGTCCTCTCGAAAGTTTAAATTATCCCTACCAAAATCATAAGGTGCTAAAACACAGTTGTTTCCAGAGTCGCGAGGCTCAATTAGCGTTGCAGATATATAGAAGTAGTTATCTTGCTGTGTTACAACCTCTTGAAGAAGATATTTGTCCCATTCTGGACAAACATACATATCATCGTTTAAATATAAAATTAAATCTGAATCGCACAGAGAAAATGCAGAATTTACCGCAGAACAGACACCAACATTTTCGTTAGAAAATGAAAAATCTATCTTTTCTTGCTCCAACCATTCTTTTGTAAAATCCTGATTTTCATTCACATGAACAACTATTTGATGTTTATGCGTGGAGTTTTTTCGTACAGCCGAAATACATAATTTCAAAAGTGCCAAGTTATTCCAAGTAGGAATTATTATAGAAAATGTTGGCTCTTTTGTGCCACCAAATTTTTTATACTCAATTTTGGAGTTTATCATTGTGAAGATATTTAGAACATAGACCAAATTAACTTATATCATTAATTGGTATTTATAACTATTTCTAAGTCGAATTACAAATATTGAATTACAAAAAGCTCAGGACACTTAGCGGTTACAAATATATTTATATTCGCAATATTCGCATGATGCTTCGGTTTCTGTTTGCTCAAATGGTAGTTCTCTGTTAAAAATTTCTTCGAGCTTTATAGTAATATTACTAACAAAAGGTTCAATAATATTATTGAAATGACTTCCAGAAATACGTACAGATTGTCTGCTTACTTTTTGAAAAACTCCCCAGTCAAAGTTTTCGGAGAAAATTTTACGGATAGCAAATATACTAGGTTCAATTCTTGGCGAGCCAGACGAGTTCTGTTCACCAAATAGCCAACTATACAAAAAGAGTTGAAAGACTGCCCTGACTCCACTAATAGATTCACTTTCAAATAATTGGTCAATACTATTGAAAGAATTTTTTGCCGAACCAGTTTTGTAATCAACAATCCGATATAAACCATTTTTCACATCAATTCTGTCCATAATTCCCTGAATATCAACCTCCTTTAGCTGACCAAAGGCATTAATTGATATTCTGGAAGAATAGTTTTTACTTTTTTCTAACGAAACTATCTCAAAGGGAGCATATTTTTTATCAATTTCGAGTAGCTTGGAAACATAGCTAATAATAACTTCGCGTATAATTAATTGATTACCAGACAGTTTATAGCTTTCTTCTTTCTTTTTTCGATACTCAATATCAAATGCCTTAGAAACTGCTAGTTCAATAAAACCGCGCATTTTTACAAAGTCCTCAGTCTTGAAAAGACGATTCCCTTTTGTTTTAATTTGCTCACTGTAAAGATAATCCAATGAGGAGTGGAGTAGGTTTCCAAAAGTTATAGCGGAAACTTCTTCTTCAACCTCTTCGGCAGATTTTATTTCGGCAACATACCTAAAATAAAACCGCAGAGAGCATTCAATGTACGTAATTATTGAAGATGCCGAAAACTTCTTGGTAGATTGATTGTTGCGAACAAAATAACGATATAACGACCGTATTACAGAATCGGTTTTTTTGATAATAATTGGTGTAGGTGCAAGCAGCTCAAGGTTTTGGTTGACTAGCAACTGTTCAATATTCCAGCCAGATTCATATTGAATTTGTCTCATAAAGCGACTCATTTCACCACTTTGATTATAGCCGGTTATGCTATTATAAACAATGGCTACATTTTCGGCACGTTGCAAAAGACGATATAACAGGTGTGCATAAATAGAATCGTTGTCCGTAATAGTGTGTAGTCCCAATGCTCGCCTTTGGCTTTCGGTAATGAACGACTGGGTATTTGTTGGTCGTGGCAAGAAACCCTCGTTTGCACCTAAGATAATAACATTTTTAAAGTCCAAATTTTGAGTTTCTATCATACCCATAATTTGAAGTCCTTCAAGCGGTTCGCCAGAAAAAGGAACGCTAATTGACGCTAAAATTTGTCGAACCAGCTTTATCATCATTTCTACTGATAACTCTGATTTAATTTGCTTAATATCAACCAATTCCGAAAATCTTTTTATGCGTATGTACGCATGGTAAATATACTCATCATCAAGACTGTGTTTGTCGTCTTTGGCAAGTGCCCGATTATTTGAGTATATTTTGTATAAAATGCTTAAAATCTGTGTTAGAATTTCGTAACTATTAGATACTCTTGTGAATAATGGTTGCGAAATAGTATTTGTATCGACAATATCACTTAATGGAACATAGATAGTGTTTTCTTTTACAATTTTGTCAATTGCTGCTTTAACTGTCTGGGTATTAATATCAAATACCAAAGGGTGTCTTAAAAGAGATAGGACATCTTTGTAAAATAGTTTTTCGCTTGCATTATTTATTCGTAAATTAGCTTGTGTGTCGAAATATTTACTTAGTAGTGAGAATAAAAGCGTACTACGAAATGGGTATCCCATCGTAATATTCACTTTTTCTATTTCCTCTGGAATTGCAAATAAGGTTGGAAAAAGCAACGCTTCGTTTGCTAATACTATCGTGGTATTTCCAATTTCCTTCTCATTGGTATAGTCAACAGAAAATTTTTCTAAAATTTTAGGAATAATTTTTGCTTGTCCAACTTCTTGAGGAACAGATAAAAGAGTGATTTTCTTCTTTGGACTGTTAGTAATATCAGGGCTTTTAACAAATATTGAATTATCTTTGAATAAGTTTTTATACTTGCGTAAAAAATAGCCGGATTCTTGTCTTTCATCATTCAAATAATATGGATTAGTATCCCAATAAAAGTAAGCTAATTTATTTAAAGCTAGGTGTTTAAATAGTTTAATTTGTCCTTTTGATAATTCATTGAATCCAGCAAAAATTATTTTTTTGTAATTACGTATTTTTAATTCTTCTCCATCTATTAACGACGAAATTATACGATATAAAAAACCAATGTGTCCATATCTATTCTTACGTAATTTATTCGAGAATTTTTTGTAAACATCAGGCAATATATCCCAAATGGCTATATATCTTTCTTTTTCCTTACTAACTTTTGAATTTGAGAAGTTTATCCAAAATTCTTTTAACAATTCCTGATGTTCTTCACTGAGGTAATCGAACTGATAATCAATTTCATACACATCTTTCATTGATGAATAAACAGAAGAAATATCTATTAAGTTTTTATCCAGTTCATTAATATCGTTGAGTATAATTTCGCCTAACGGATAAAATCGCTCAAAGGAAGAAAACGAATCTTTGAGTATTTCGGGCAGTTTGTCGTAACTACTAAAAACCGAGTACAAATCATTGATTAGTACAAGTTTATCGGCAATTTGAACTTTAGAAATTTTGGAAACAAAAGAATCAAGTGTATAGACATCTGGTGCCCAAGTTACTTGTCCATATATTTCGGAATAACACTTACGAAAAAAAACGCCTGTACGCTTATTAGGAAAAATAACACAAATATCATCTGTATTTCCGTGCTTTACGATTTGACGAGCTATAATATTTAGAAAACTACCCATAGAATTATTTGTTGTTATTTAATTTATACTCAGTACCCAAAATGCTAATTATTTCGTCATCAGACAAAATATCGTTGTTTCCTCGAAAACGCTCAAATAAAACACGCGGAATTTTTAACAGTGCGCGCCACAATGCAAGGTTAGCATTTTTACTTATTTTCCAGCCGGTTAGCAATCTGTATGGGAGCAAAATAAAGAACCAAGGCAAAAACGATTTTTTTGTTGCATTTCGTAACATCCATATAATCTGGTTTTTATAGATTGCTTGTTCCAGTTTGTCGGCTTTGAACTGATTATTTATCGTTCCACCTTCGCGGTGATATAGGATTGCCGCTGGATTATAAACAGATTTCCAACCACGATGCCAAGCCCTGTGTCCTAAATCTAAATCTTCGCAATATGCGGGACGATACAAGGAATTGAATCCTTCTAACTCATTGAACATCTGTGTTCTAAAAATTGCTGCTCCGCCACCACCGTATAAAGTGTATCTCAATTTGTCGTCAATCACCGATTTGTCCCAAAAACTACGCAGCCAGCCTCTTGAGTATTTCATTTTGCGCACAAATGCTGCCGTATAACTACCGTCCCAATCCATAATATTTGACGTAACAGAAAACAATTTTTTGTCTTTTCTCGCTACATCATGTAGTTGCTTTATTACTAATGGGTGTAGCTTCATGTCATCATTCAAAATAAATACGAACTCAGTTTTTAGCTTCCGAACAAAAATATTAAGAGAAAACAAATAGTCGTTTACAGGAGAAAACTGATAATCAAAATCTGGAAACTCTTCATTTACAAACTGTTTCGTAGCATTATCGCATCCATTATCAACGATTAAAACATTTGTTTTTTCTTGTACAAAACCAATAGCTTTTTTTACTGTTGGCAACAAATACTCAAGATGATGCTTTCCTTTATAGGTTAATATAAGTAGTGTTATGTCTTTATTATTTTGTTGAGATATTTCTGTCATTGCACTTAATATTTTAAGTATTTTTCAAAAAAGCAGAAAAATACATTTCTTTTTCTACTTTAGTTTTATAAATACGGAAACCAGCGTTTTGATAGGCTTTTAGAGCTGCGGGGTGATCAAATTCGCAGGTGTGTAGCCATACTCGATTGGGATTTAGAGACCAAACTAGTTGTAATACCGATTGTAGAAATATTTTGCCTATGCCTTTTCCGGCATACTCTGGTAATAATCCCAAATATGATATTTCAATTTCTGGAAATTCGGATAACGAAAACTCTACAAATCCTAAGAGTTCATCTCCAAGATGAAATTTATACACACTAGACAAATCGCTATTAAGTATATTTTTCAGTTCTTCTGGTTTCAGAAGTAATCGCCCTGTCCAACCCCATTTTTCACCTACGTTTTTATACAGAGACAAATACTCATCTGTGGAAATGTTTTTGCATTCAGTCAATGTGTATTGCTCGGAAATAATTATTTCGTTCGATAACAATTCTGTCATCTCTAAATAGTGTGTTTTGGCGGGAACAATAACGATTTCCCTGTTGTTAGTCCTTGAGCCAATCATATTTTATTCTTTTATACTTGTCCTTATTTAGTTGTAACTTCATGTTTTTAAGAGTGTTATATGGTGCGTCAATTACTGAGGAATTTGCAAGCCAAGCCGGAATTGTTCCACGAGGCTCAAAATGTAATTGGTATGTTATTTCTATTTTGCCAGAATTTAGTGGTTTAAATTCCCAAAATCCATTGAGTGAATATACGCGAACAAGTCCATCTTTTTTCTTTAGTTTTTTACCTGCTGCTGTCAAGTTAATGAGAACAGTTTTTGTTTTAATATTCTGATTTACAACGAATTTGGTAATAATATCTCTATTTTCAAGTGGCCAAGGCAGCTCAACTTCCATGTACGTATATCCTGTTTTGTCTCCTGTTTTTTCTATACTATGAGCATTAATACAATCGTGAAACCAATTTGTGTAATTATTTGCGTCTGCAAAAATAGCCAACAGCTGATGTAAATTTGATTTTACGACAGTTATACCTTTGAAGGCTTTGAAAGACGAATTTTTAATTTCTTTTGTGTAAATTTTGATGTTATCTTCCTCTTTTTCAAACGACCACGCAGTTTGCGCTACACTTGAGAAGCTCAAAAACACTAATATTATTAGTATGCCAAAATATTTTACGCACCAAATTTTATCTGGTTGGAATTGTATGTCGGTTATATTCAGGTTGATAGCAGCCCGAATAGTGTCGCCAATTTTTACATGCTTACTTAGAGTCATAGTTTTAAGTTTTTACTTTTTAAAAACGTAAATAAAATTCACGTTTTTGTTTTGGTTAAAAAATAACGGTATCTCTTTAGTAATGGAAAATTAATAATTAATAATTAATAATTAATAATTTTGCTTACGCCTGATTTAGTTTTAGTTAGGAATTTTAATGGCTTACTTTATTAAATTCATTTTACTTATTGATATTAGACTTTGGACAATAATAAATTTAGAGTTAAAAATAATAAATTTGAAAAA
>JAOZMU010000112.1 GCA_029934165.1 Bacteroidales bacterium | reverse complement strand
AATATAACTATTATTAGCCTATACTACCCACACAATCTTATAAAGAACCATAAAACAAGTAATATGGGTAATACTGTTAATAAGTTTCAATTCCTAAAAGGTTCAATTAAAGTTGATTTAAACGGCAATATGGACTTCAAAATACAAAAGTTTCAATTCCTAAAAGGTTCAATTAAAGTGTCGTTTTACCTTCCTTTTGTGCAGAAAAGAAACCTGGTTTCAATTCCTAAAAGGTTCAATTAAAGTTTTACCTCAGCATGGGAAAATTGAGCGTAAACAAGCGTTTCAATTCCTAAAAGGTTCAATTAAAGTCAATCGCAGAAAGCTCTAAATTCATTAGTTCTTCATGTTTCAATTCCTAAAAGGTTCAATTAAAGTTTTTCCAAAATCGGAGTATGTTGAATTGCATCGCGGAGGTTTCAATTCCTAAAAGGTTCAATTAAAGTTTTAAATTTGACAAGTTTGAACAAGATTTAAGAGCGTTTCAATTCCTAAAAGGTTCAATTAAAGTTGGTGCTTTACCTGCATCAAAATACGTAAAATACATGTTTCAATTCCTAAAAGGTTCAATTAAAGTTTACGGAAAAAATAAACAAAAATAGTTGCGCAATTGGTTTCAATTCCTAAAAGGTTCAATTAAAGTGAAAAAAGAGGGCGATACGCACTTCTTTACTTGGGAGTTTCAATTCCTAAAAGGTTCAATTAAAGTAAAAGTAATGGAAATTGCTGCAGAGTTATTTAACACGTTTCAATTCCTAAAAGGTTCAATTAAAGTAAACGTGTCTTTACCAGCTCATCAATCGTATCTTGAGTTTCAATTCCTAAAAGGTTCAATTAAAGTGGTAGTCAACTTGTTTAAGTCTTTGGTCTTCTTGTCGTTTCAATTCCTAAAAGGTTCAATTAAAGTAGAGAAATCGAGATGGCGTTTATACAAAAGTCTCTGGTTTCAATTCCTAAAAGGTTCAATTAAAGTTAAATTAAAATCTTTATTTAAGTAAATTATTTTTACGTTTCAATTCCTAAAAGGTTCAATTAAAGTTTGATAGGCGTAATTGCTGCCATGTAGTAATAATCGACAGTTTCAATTCCTAAAAGGTTCAATTAAAGTCAAGGCGGTTACAAGCAATGATTTTGTTATGATTGAGTTTCAATTCCTAAAAGGTTCAATTAAAGTAGAGTTGTTGTATTTAAACAAAAACAAAATTCGATTGTTTCAATTCCTAAAAGGTTCAATTAAAGTCAAAAGGACAAAAGCTCCGAAAAACTCATCCCACTCGGTTTCAATTCCTAAAAGGTTCAATTAAAGTAACAACAACGCTAAATCTTAATATAATGCTCGCTAAGTTTCAATTCCTAAAAGGTTCAATTAAAGTAATAGGAAACAGGTTATAAAACGTATCTTTTGAGCAGTTTCAATTCCTAAAAGGTTCAATTAAAGTCAAATCTATTTCCCAACTTTGATTTTAGCAAATTTTGTTTCAATTCCTAAAAGGTTCAATTAAAGTCAATCGACAAAGCAATTGAACTTGCATCTTTACTACAGTTTCAATTCCTAAAAGGTTCAATTAAAGTGGCAATGTTTGTGCATTGTAGTTGAACGGCAATTGGTTTCAATTCCTAAAAGGTTCAATTAAAGTGTGATGTATCTGCCTACAAGCTTATATTAATCATGTGTTTCAATTCCTAAAAGGTTCAATTAAAGTATTTAAAGATGTCAGACCCAAAAACAAATATAGCGAGTTTCAATTCCTAAAAGGTTCAATTAAAGTAATGCTTTTTAAATACAAAGAAGACACGCAAAACAGGTTTCAATTCCTAAAAGGTTCAATTAAAGTTTTTTTTAATGAAAAATAAAAAGCCTAACACGGTTTGTTTCAATTCCTAAAAGGTTCAATTAAAGTATTTTATAAATTTCATCAAGTTAGCTATGTAAAACTGTTTCAATTCCTAAAAGGTTCAATTAAAGTGGCAAGCCGAGCGACGGCAAAAAACTCGGTACTTGCGTTTCAATTCCTAAAAGGTTCAATTAAAGTATTTCCGTATCTGTCCTTGCTTCCCCAAACGAGAAAGTTTCAATTCCTAAAAGGTTCAATTAAAGTGGTTTTTTTTTCAGCTTGTCGGCTTTTTTCTTGTCAGTTTCAATTCCTAAAAGGTTCAATTAAAGTTTGATACAGTCATCGACATACGCACACCAGATACATGTTTCAATTCCTAAAAGGTTCAATTAAAGTACAACTTGTCGCAAAAAAAGCCAAATCGCAATGATTGTTTCAATTCCTAAAAGGTTCAATTAAAGTAGTTGATAATTGTTGGCGTGATATGAAACCCAGAAACGAAGTTTCAATTCCTAAAAGGTTCAATTAAAGTTAGCATGGTAGATGATGGTAGTTATAACGTATTTGCGTTTCAATTCCTAAAAGGTTCAATTAAAGTGGCATAATTTGAAACGCCTCCGATAATTCAGATTTTATTTCAATTCCTAAAAGGTTCAATTAAAGTATATTACAACGAAGAAGCCGATGTTATTGTTACGCTATTTCAATTCCTAAAAGGTTCAATTAAAGTTTGATTAAATCGGTGTTTTATCGTATGTTAAAGTTAATTTCAATTCCTAAAAGGTTCAATTAAAGTGAAAAGGTCGATAACGGCTAGTAATGACGACTTTATATTTCAATTCCTAAAAGGTTCAATTAAAGTAAAAGTAGTTTATCTTAATACTATTGACGCTACTAGATTTCAATTCCTAAAAGGTTCAATTAAAGTAATTTGAAAAAAAATATTCTAAATATGATTTTGGAAATTTCAATTCCTAAAAGGTTCAATTAAAGTTTTTGCAGGTGGGCTACTACCCGTTACAATTGGAATATTTCAATTCCTAAAAGGTTCAATTAAAGTTAAGCCTTGCACATTGCAGCTTATAAGATGATTGACATTTCAATTCCTAAAAGGTTCAATTAAAGTATAACTCAGCAAGCCTACCTATTTCGCGAATAAGCTATTTCAATTCCTAAAAGGTTCAATTAAAGTTTTTCATAAGCATCATATACTTTTTAAGTTTTTTTTATTTCAATTCCTAAAAGGTTCAATTAAAGTTAATCTTAATGATGTTATTGCATCGACCGTTAGAGCATTTCAATTCCTAAAAGGTTCAATTAAAGTGGCTAAAAACACACGCAGCGTTACAAAGGTTACGTAATTTCAATTCCTAAAAGGTTCAATTAAAGTGAATCGCTAATAATGTCAAACCACTCGGCTTTAAATATTTCAATTCCTAAAAGGTTCAATTAAAGTTAACAAATAATAGAAATATAAATGTACAGGGGACAAATTTCAATTCCTAAAAGGTTCAATTAAAGTATTAAACAGCCTTAAATCTTCGTTATACAGATACTTATTTCAATTCCTAAAAGGTTCAATTAAAGTGTCTTTGATAGAGGCACAAGGCAAAACATTAGTAGAATTTCAATTCCTAAAAGGTTCAATTAAAGTAAAATGGTCTTTCTCCCAAATCATATTATAATTGTGATTTCAATTCCTAAAAGGTTCAATTAAAGTTGTTTGTTTCAAGTGCTACAAACCATCTTAAACAAGCATTTCAATTCCTAAAAGGTTCAATTAAAGTCGCAGGTTCGTAGCCGTCCAAATAGTGTAAAACAAATTTCAATTCCTAAAAGGTTCAATTAAAGTATATTATAATATGCTTTATTAAATGTATTTACTAAAATTTCAATTCCTAAAAGGTTCAATTAAAGTAACAAAAAAGCGCATTTGATAAACTAACAAAGTCGATATTTCAATTCCTAAAAGGTTCAATTAAAGTAGCATTTAAAGACTTTGACGCAATGCTAAACGCAAAATTTCAATTCCTAAAAGGTTCAATTAAAGTATTACTCAAAAACAGAAACCTTATTGCTTTTTTAATATTTCAATTCCTAAAAGGTTCAATTAAAGTACAAAACAGATACTAAATTCAAAGATTTAATAATAAATTTCAATTCCTAAAAGGTTCAATTAAAGTTATTCTATCCTCTCAATTGTTGTTTTATGTGCTGTTATTTCAATTCCTAAAAGGTTCAATTAAAGTTTGTTTGTTCAAGTCCGACCGCCACAAGTGGATTCCGATTTCAATTCCTAAAAGGTTCAATTAAAGTAGCGCAACTTTGTCCAGTTTGTGGCGATAAACAGCAATTTCAATTCCTAAAAGGTTCAATTAAAGTGCACTATAAATTGCGACGTAATGACTTACAGAAGCGTAAGAGAATGTGTTAAAGGTTCAATTAAAGTGCACTATAAATTGCGACCCTTCAATTTCCCAAACATATTTCAATTCCTAAAAGGTTCAATTAAAGTAAACACTATAACGCTTGCGGACATTGACGATAATATATTTCAATTCCTAAAAGGTTCAATTAAAGTATAAAACTTCACTATAAAACCAATATGACCGAACATATTTCAATTCCTAAAAGGTTCAATTAAAGTGGGTAATGGAAGATAACTTAGCTGGCGATGTTGCAAATTTCAATTCCTAAAAGGTTCAATTAAAGTTGTCCCTTTGGCGATTGCAGCAATAGGTTTAATGACATTTCAATTCCTAAAAGGTTCAATTAAAGTATTTAGGCGAAAGTGATGATGATGACAATGATGAATTTCAATTCCTAAAAGGTTCAATTAAAGTAAAATAACCTTGCTAATATGCCCGCAAAAGAGCTATATTTCAATTCCTAAAAGGTTCAATTAAAGTTATTGCAATCTTTTGTTATTGAATATCTTAAAATAAATTTCAATTCCTAAAAGGTTCAATTAAAGTATATTATAGATAAATTTACAAATAAATAAAAGATAAATTTCAATTCCTAAAAGGTTCAATTAAAGTCGCCTTCTGAGGATAGCGAAAGGATATATTAAAAAAGATTTCAATTCCTAAAAGGTTCAATTAAAGTCAATTTGGTTCAGGATACGGATTAGGCAACTTTGTAGATTTCAATTCCTAAAAGGTTCAATTAAAGTAATGTGTTAATTATCTGTATCGTGTTCATTGAAAATATTTCAATTCCTAAAAGGTTCAATTAAAGTGGTGTATGTAAATCCTAGTTTTTACGATTTTACTTTATTTCAATTCCTAAAAGGTTCAATTAAAGTCATTATCATTATTAACAATAGCTGGCGCACCTCTTTCATTTCAATTCCTAAAAGGTTCAATTAAAGTAAGCACTAATAAAACGTTGCAGGCAGGTCGTAAATTATTTCAATTCCTAAAAGGTTCAATTAAAGTGAAGCCTTAATTTTCAGCCTGTTATCGACTACGGACATTTCAATTCCTAAAAGGTTCAATTAAAGTTGTTTACGCAAGCGGAATTGAACGAAGCCGTGTTTGATTTCAATTCCTAAAAGGTTCAATTAAAGTTTGCAAACGAAGCTGGTGTAACGCTAGCAGCTATTCATTTCAATTCCTAAAAGGTTCAATTAAAGTTTACAATAACGTTTGCTGACACAACAGGAATAACAGATTTCAATTCCTAAAAGGTTCAATTAAAGTAGGGCTTTTGCAGATAAACTTGCAATGACATACGCATTTCAATTCCTAAAAGGTTCAATTAAAGTATTGAACGGAAATGATGCTATAAAGTGGGACGCAAGATTTCAATTCCTAAAAGGTTCAATTAAAGTGCCAAATTGTCCACGTGTTCGTCATGTGCCGAGTTTATTTCAATTCCTAAAAGGTTCAATTAAAGTGATTTGATAGGCTAAAAACACACGCAAGGTTACGTAATTTCAATTCCTAAAAGGTTCAATTAAAGTGCGATAATAAAAAAGGAATTGACACCATACCCGCTAAATTTCAATTCCTAAAAGGTTCAATTAAAGTGTGTCTTTCCGCACATGCCTGCAACCATACTGTCTTATTTCAATTCCTAAAAGGTTCAATTAAAGTGCTCACCTATTTCGTAAACATTTAGATTGCGCTTTTATTTCAATTCCTAAAAGGTTCAATTAAAGTGTACTTCGGAATCATCGCTAGTTTTTGCTTTTTTAGATTTCAATTCCTAAAAGGTTCAATTAAAGTTTCTATATTAATTGACTGTTGACCATCTAAAATTTCATTTCAATTCCTAAAAGGTTCAATTAAAGTAGACCAGATGAAATCCGTTTTAGGCAATAGCTTCGTATTTCAATTCCTAAAAGGTTCAATTAAAGTAAGTTTTAGAAGCTGATTTTGACAAATCTTTTGAAAATTTCAATTCCTAAAAGGTTCAATTAAAGTAACAAGCTGTCTGTTTGTAGAGTGTCGTAACCGCTTATTTCAATTCCTAAAAGGTTCAATTAAAGTCTCACTGCAAACACAAGAGTTTTATGCTTTTCGTGCATTTCAATTCCTAAAAGGTTCAATTAAAGTAAAGACATCGTAATAGCACGCGATAAATTCAACTCATATTTCAATTCCTAAAAGGTTCAATTAAAGTAACAGGCTACTAAGGTTAAAATAGACAAGAAAAATGATTTCAATTCCTAAAAGGTTCAATTAAAGTGACACACGCTTTCTTTTCAGAAAAGCACGGTGAAAAATTTCAATTCCTAAAAGGTTCAATTAAAGTCAAAAAAGGATAGCTGGCAATAATGATTTTTTTGAAATTTCAATTCCTAAAAGGTTCAATTAAAGTAGCTTAACGGCTTTGTGTTCAAAGTTGAATGAGCAAATTTCAATTCCTAAAAGGTTCAATTAAAGTAAATAAATAATATATATATAATAATAATAGAAATGTATTTCAATTCCTAAAAGGTTCAATTAAAGTTTGCTGTTTCTGTAATGAGTTTTGAGGAGCTACCTTATTTCAATTCCTAAAAGGTTCAATTAAAGTCAGGAAATATAAGCTGCACGCATGGTCAGGTAAAAGATTTCAATTCCTAAAAGGTTCAATTAAAGTTATGAGTACAAAATACCTTTGTCTTATAGTAAATTTCATTTCAATTCCTAAAAGGTTCAATTAAAGTTAAACAAAAAGTTGCACAGGCACACGAAACAACACCATTTCAATTCCTAAAAGGTTCAATTAAAGTAACATAATATCATAGCGTCCGTCGCCACTTTCTTTATTTCAATTCCTAAAAGGTTCAATTAAAGTAAACAACTGCTTTTTCATTTTGTTTGTTTCCTTTTGCAATTTCAATTCCTAAAAGGTTCAATTAAAGTCTATAAGGCAGATATTAAAACAGTTTCGGAGTTGCTATTTCAATTCCTAAAAGGTTCAATTAAAGTCGCTTGTGTGATATAGCTAAGCGTTTTTTGATTATTATTTCAATTCCTAAAAGGTTCAATTAAAGTTTCATAGAAGTACCGCCCATTTCGGCACGAACTTTTATTTCAATTCCTAAAAGGTTCAATTAAAGTGTTGTGTATTGTGTAGTTTCTGTTTTGCCTTTTTTTATTTCAATTCCTAAAAGGTTCAATTAAAGTGTGTATATAGTTTAACTTTTGCTATTAAAAACGCTTATTTCAATTCCTAAAAGGTTCAATTAAAGTTTGCTTATCAGGAAAGATTTAGCTAGAGAAAGGCGAATTTCAATTCCTAAAAGGTTCAATTAAAGTATTGCTTTATCCCAACTATCGCGTGCCAACGAACAAATTTCAATTCCTAAAAGGTTCAATTAAAGTTACAGAATAATACTCGTAAAACACGCATTAACACACATTTCAATTCCTAAAAGGTTCAATTAAAGTTTATCGGAAACGCACCCAAAACAACCGAAACAACATATTTCAATTCCTAAAAGGTTCAATTAAAGTGGTTGGCGAATGCAACATCTAAATCTACGCCAGCATATTTCAATTCCTAAAAGGTTCAATTAAAGTCTTTGTCTAGTTTGAATGCGCCAATAATTTTTCCTAATTTCAATTCCTAAAAGGTTCAATTAAAGTTTAGTGTTATATTCTTTTGCTTGATTGAAATTGTTTATTTCAATTCCTAAAAGGTTCAATTAAAGTCGTTTTTATTTTTATCTTACAGGACAGTAGGTGGATATTTCAATTCCTAAAAGGTTCAATTAAAGTAGATTACGCATAACAGTATTAAGGTATTTTTGTTTTATTTCAATTCCTAAAAGGTTCAATTAAAGTCAATTAATGACTACTAACGATAAGAAAGCGTTTAACATTTCAATTCCTAAAAGGTTCAATTAAAGTTATGTTTTTCGCTTGTAGTGAATTTACAAAACAGTCAATTTCAATTCCTAAAAGGTTCAATTAAAGTTACTTTAAAAGAGGGGGAGATTAAAGAAAAAAAAAAATTTCAATTCCTAAAAGGTTCAATTAAAGTGTTGCAACCCTGCTGCTTTGTGTTGCAGTCATAGTAATTTCAATTCCTAAAAGGTTCAATTAAAGTTTTAAACTACAAACAACTACTTGACTCCGTTTACATATTTCAATTCCTAAAAGGTTCAATTAAAGTACGTGCCTTGGCTCTAAACTCTGTGATAGATAACGAATTTCAATTCCTAAAAGGTTCAATTAAAGTTAATATATCTATTCTCTTTTATAATAAACTTTTAATAATTTCAATTCCTAAAAGGTTCAATTAAAGTTTTCGGCTCTACAAAGCTACGAATTAATTATGTATCATTTCAATTCCTAAAAGGTTCAATTAAAGTCCGTAAAAGACAGAGCAAAAATAAGCTGTTTTTCAATCACTTCCAAATTAAAAA